>CAZVEH010000039.1:0-21013 GCA_964625775.1 uncultured Legionella sp.
TACCACACGACAGGAGATCCCTCGCTGCGCTCGGGATGACGTGGGGAGTTACGAAAAAACTATATAAGCAATTGAGGCAAGAGTATCCCAAGATACCACCAGATCTTACTACGGCTGTAGTAGAGTTTGTTTCTGGAGGTGCAAGAGAGGAAACATTTGCACAGTTTTGTAAAAGAATGCTTAAAAAAATTGAATTTGATACTCAAGAAGAAAGGGAGGATTATATTTATAGAATTCTTATCAAAACTGGTCGAGAAACCTGCAAAAATGTAGGATTACTTGAAATCCTAAAAACAGCAATTTCGGAGGCAATCTCGGAAGTAAGACAAGAGCGTGTAGAAAGAAAACCAGCAGCTTTATCATCTCCTTCTTCAATGACATTAACTGCTGAGAGAACCTCACATAAAATGTTTGATGCTACTGATAAAAAACGGAGGCTTCCTGTCGAAGAGCATGAACAGGCAGCTACCAAAAAAGCATCCCAAAGCCCAAGGACAACTCCTAGAAACCACTAATTTTATTGTATTGCAGTACACAAGTCTTTGTTTTTCAATACCATTAAATGGTATTGAAAAGTTGGGTTTTCTCTGGATTAACGTTTTTGGTGGTGACCGTTATTAAGATTTTTTGTGGAGCTTGTCTGAACGCCCACTTTTGGGGGTTCTTCCACAGAACCCACTTTTGATCCTCAATTCAAGGAATATTTCCAGAAAAGAGAACAGGAGCGCAAGACTAGGAAAATGCTACTGAAAAACTCAAAGTAAGCCGGATTGAAACTGCTTTGATCTTATGCGGGCTTGAGCGTAATGCGGTGAAAGTCGCACGTTGCGTTCTTAGAGGACTGCTCCTCAGTAATGGGGAGTGGTTACTCGACTATACACGTTTTCCTTATAATGGTTGTTGCCGAAATTATTTAAAGTTAAAATATTTGATAAGCAGATTTCCGACTTTTCGAGGCAAGATCAATCGAATGATGTCTTTTTTGAATGTATCGTAGACAGAGATATGTAAAATGAGCCAAATATATAAAAAAGCAAGGAAAAAGCCCCTAGTACTTGAGTTGAATATAACTTCAAAAAATTTTTAGTGAGTTTTTTAAATAATCGGCAAAATGCAGAATAGTGAGGAGCATTATATGAGTAAGAAAGATCAAACAGCATGGGCACAGGCCGCGTTTGAAAAAAAAAATCCTAGAAGAATAGCTATTACAATGACTGATTTAAAAGAGCTACAGACGGATCATCAGCGTATTATTAAAGAGTTAAATGCAACATTAGATAAAATTGTAAAAAGACATGAGGACGTAAATGTAGCTGTACAAGCGATGATACATGCGCTTACCGGCATGATGATTTTTTACTCGATGGGTGTTGGTTCAGTAGTAACATATACTTCGGCTCAACTTGTTCAAGCATTACGTACTCAAGGACATGATAGAGCAGTTGAAACGATAAAAAATTCCATCAATTCCAGTGCAATTATATTGGATAAAGTAGCTTCGGCAATAAAAGATCAAGAAGCTGATATAGCAAGAAAAAGAAAATCCCCAGAAAGTAATTCTGCTTCTTGTTATTGTGGTTTTTTTACTGTTGCAGCAGCAGCAGCTATAGGGGCAGCTTTGTATCTTTCATCACAAAATGAAAAAAATAATATTTCGGGGCCTGCTCCAGCTGCTTTTTTGTGATATTTGAATACTTTAGTAGATGAAAGACGCAGCAAATATCTTATATATTATGTCATTTGAGTAGACCCACTGGGGTTCCTAGGTGAATCTACTCAAATGACACATAAATAAATAATTCTTGGCAAGACTGTTTATAGCGAATAATTTTTTCCATCATAGTGACATGGTCAAGCAAATGCACACACCTAGTTGGGTTGATCTACATAAACGGGGCAAATGCGAATTAGGATCGGACGGGTCTCGATGAATCACTTCCATTGTGACAAAAAAATTATGGATAGAAATTGTCCGGAATTTTTGCCGGTTCCGGGCTAGAACCCCGGATAGAAGCTAAAAACAATTTAATTCGATAGCTATATTTTTAGATTAAAAATTAAACACGACCCTTTTTTACCGGGATCCCGGCCGGAGGTCAATTACACTATGTCTCCAACTTGCCAATAGCTAGTAGTTCGCGATCCAATCAGTGCAGATTGTTCCTCTCCACGGTCGTTTTCTAATTGATGACTGCTTTGATCTTGGTAATAACCTACTGGGCGAAAGTTCCTTTCGATAATCGATTTTTGCATATCAATTACGGTAGAAAACTTCTCTGGGGGAGAACACAGTGCTTTTAAATGCAGTCTTTGCTGTGATAATGTTTTGTAAAAACATGTATTATGATTACTTGTAAGCTCACCATAGGTGCCCTGCTCAACAATACCCCCTTTTAAATAAAACACCTGATTCACATAGTGGTCTAATAAATATAATTTATCAGTCACCATAATCGTGATTAATTGCCCAGAAAGTTTAATAAGCGTTTTTAGAATCGAGATCTCATCATGATAAGCCAGATCTTTCGTTGGATTATCTAGAATTAAGCATAGACCTCCCTTTAGTATCGCTCTAGCAATTGCAAGACGCCGTTTTTCTACACGAGTGCTACTGGTTTTATCAAGCTCGTCTTCGATTCTGACAAAGCGAGTTTTTAAGGCAGAAATATTTTCATCGGGATCAATCAATCCAGCCTCGCTTGCGGCTTCCAAAACTTCTGCATCACTCGCAGTTTTATTGCCATATTTAATCGTATCGAACCAGCTGAGACCGTAAATAAACTCATCTTTGCTATCAATAATTGTGAGAAATCTATATAAGGCTTGGTCCTCCAGTGTATCGATATCTAAAGGAAGAAAGCTTATCTTTCCACTTAAAGGAGCAGCCTCTCTGCGCAACAGTCGCACAAGAGCTAACTGTTCACCCGATTCTTCACCCACAAAAGCAAAAAAATCATTTTTTTGGATAGAAAAACTAAAATTATTTAAAATTTGCTTAGCATTATGGCTTTTATACCAAACGTTACTAAAAGTAATGCTCTTCAAGTCCCAACCAAGCGAAGTGCTATTGTCTGGCTCTTGGCTTTGGAGTGGTATGAGGTTCTGGATGTGTTTTTCTTTGTACTCACTTTGAGCCCTTCCTTCTGACCACATAGAATACTGTATCAATCGTTTTGCGTACTCGGATGAAGAGAGTAGTTGCGATAGTAAGGGAGACAGTTGATTTAACCTCATTGTAAGCATATAAAGATAATAAAAAAGCAATATATAATCTGTTAGACTCTTATCAGACTGTTGATACGTGCTTGCCCAATAGATAGCACCCACTAGAAAAGTTAAATTTCCTGTTAGTACCCCAAGGATTTTAGTTTGTGAATCGTAATATGATTTGTTCTTGGCCGTAGGGAGTACACTTTTCAAGACACGGATAATAGCATCTTTTTCATCCTCCACTCGCTCATGAAACTTAACCAAATCCCTTCTGCCTATGGAGGTTCGTAGTTGGTCATATAAAATTTGATTTTCTGCTAAATTTGATTTGAAAGAATTAGCATATCTAGGATTTAAAAAATAGAATGTATAGGCAAGATATAAAAAAACAGCACCAGCAGAAACTCCACCTACTAATCTGTCTTTACACCCAATGGCAATATTAAACCCAAGCAAGTCAATATAGGCAGGTATTAATTTACCGTAAGTCTGTTTAATAAAAAGTGAGATGTGATCGACGTACTCTGTAGTGAACGACTTTGTAAATCTTTCTACACTATTCACATTAGGATTAAAAACGACAGACAGTAAATCCATGGTAAATTTTTCCACCACATCTGCGCTGATATCAACGAGCAACTTATGTTTAAGTTCAGCTAAAACGGGCAACAATAAAATCAAGATGACAAGGATAGAAAACTGATCAATATCAGGATTCTGATTGAATATTTCCAGGAAAAAAATGGGGAGCACTATTTTCGCACTTATGTTTGCCAGATCAATCGTGTGTATAAAGATCATACTCAATAAATTAGGCCTACTATAAGTGTATTTGGAGAAAAAAATCGCAATATTAGCCAGTGATTTCCTGTTGCTCACATAATATAACGAATCACTTGCCAAAAGACATTTACTTAATGCAATGTTCAAGCTGGGATAAGCGGTTTTGATAACCTCAAGAACGCGCTTTTCTTCGATATATCGAATAAGCTCCTCAAATGTATTTGCGTCATGAATGTCTTGAATGAGTTTTTGGCAAATAATTTTGATGTCTTCTGGCATGTGTTGACAGCCAGGACCAGGTGTTTCTCCCTGCTTAAGTTGTTGTGTAACAATGTCAGAGCAAGTCGATTTAAGGTTTGATAAATGCGCAGGTCGTTCTTGCTCGAGTAAATCCTGAGCTAAACTAATCATCTCTTTTGAATGCCGTGCATTGATAATTTCATCGTAAGCACAGGCCAAGAGATTAAGCTCCGTAGACCCATTCAGAAAGTTAGCATTGCCAATATCTGGTCTAGTTGACTTGATAAATATCAACGCTTTGATGAGCTTGCAAGCTGAAGGAAATAACCTTTCTTTTTCAACTAAGCCATAATATTCAGGAATTTTTTGCTGAAAACTATTCCAAGTCTCTAAACTAGAAAAGCTGGTTCTCGGAAGAGGGTTAGACAAAACGTCAGCTTCTTTTTTATCTAGTTTTAAGGCCAAATCAATATCCACACAAACACACCGATGATTTGCTAGGGTCAAACAATTTCCCATGGTTGTTGCATCAATTAAGATTCGTCCCGTTGTATTGTAGACATCTAATACCAGCGCTTTGATTTCCTCATCTGTTGCTTGTCGCCCTTCTATGTACGGGATAATCCAACCGCTAGCAGGGTTGTGTATGGCATATTCTTCGGGAAGCATCTCGTCATGAGCTTCTCTTGCAGGGGGTTCAATGTTTTGATTGATCTCATTCCATATTCTTACAGAGCGCTCGGCGCCCTCATAGGGAAGTCTTTCGACGTCCTCGATCAATACTTTAAAGACTAATTTTTTTTCTTTATCGCAGAAAACCGCATGTGAGGAGCCAGCAGCGAGATATTCCCATTCCATTTTTTTCTGCATAATATAATCCTGTTCAACTCAATAGATAAGCACACTTGCCGAGAAAATCGGACACCTTACAGGGGTGTTTTTTGATGTTGAATGATACAAGATATTTATATTTCCGCATCAAATAAGGCGTTTCGATTGTAATCAATTTCAATCTATGAATATATAGTTTTTTAGCCATGCTATGTCTATCTATTCAGGTAAGTACTATGGCTGGGGTTTTGAAAGCAACCGAATCATCTGATTGTCTAATCGACTTGCAACGTAAGCACCCAAAAAAACAGACAGTGAAACCAACAGAAACGCCCCGTAAAATACAGTTTTGTCGTAATCTGCGAGCAAACGAAAATCATGTATTCCAGAGTCGCGGATGGCGAAACTCAACAACAAAGAAGACAATGCGATGCCTAAACTGATTGAGAGTTGTCGAATGATATTATAGACAGCAGCCACTCGACTCACCTCAGTGGCAGCAAAGCCTAAAATACCTATGGTTTGCATTGGCGCTCCACACAACCCACTAAACAACCCCCTTATAAATAATATTCCTAACCCGATCCATAAAGGCGTAGCCTCATTTAGAGTTAAAATTAAAGGGGTGATGAGTCCAATACCCGTCAGGCCGGTGATAATCGGTCGTTTGGCTGAGTACATATGAAACCATTTTACGGAAAGACGGCTGGTGCAAATGGCGCCTAAGGCTTGCATACCCATAATCATCCCTGCTTCAATGGCTGTATGGCCGACACCAAGTTGAAGAAAAATTGCAATTAGAAAAATGGCCCCAAAGTGCGCGATTTGAAACATCATTTGAATCAAATTGGCTTGTACAAACAGACGTTTATGAAAAAAGCTCAAATCAATCAAAGGTGAAGCAGTCCTATGTTCTTGTTGAATAAACAAATATCCAAAGAAAAGACTCAACGTGAATAAACACGTATTTTTCCAGGTGATACCTTGTTCACCTACTGATGAAAGCACATAAAAAATCAACAATAAAGCACTGGCAGAGCACACAAACCCCCAGACATCTAAGTTCGCGATACGGGATATTTTATGTTCCTTGAGCCACCATAAAGCAAAAATCGCCGCAATGGCGCAAATTGGCGTAGCGAATAAAAACACCCATTTCCAATTCAGATAATAGATCATTATCCCACCCAAGGTTGGGGCAATGGCTGGAGCAATAAGAGAAGGAATAAAAATATAGCTCGAAATACTCGCATATTCTGACGGTTCAAAGACTCGAAAGACCATCGTCATACCCACTGGCACAATCAATCCCCCAGCCAAACCTTGCACAAACCGCATCGCGATCAGAAATTGAATACTAGGCGCCAAAGCACAAAGTAACGAGGTTAAACCAAATATTAAAATAGCAAAAATAAACACCCTTTTATCACCGAAGCGGTCACCCGTCCAACCACTGATGGGAATACTCAGTGCTAAAGCCAACAAAAAAGCATTATTAATCCATTCTGTATCTGTAACCAATATATGAAAGTGAGAAGCTATTGCGGGTAACGCAATATTAACAATGGTCAAGTCCAGTCTGTCTAAAAACAAAACCACCGCATAAATTGCAGCAACCATATATCGATATTGTAAAATTCGCATACAACCTCACAAATTGTGACGCAGTGACAAGCCTTGATACACAATAGTATTCTCAGTAGGCCGTAGAAATCCCAGTGGAAATGGGCACATACATTTTAAAATGTCATTTACGCCTTCAACGATAAAGCAATTATGGTGTCAAATCAAAACGATCGTTATTCATTACCTTAACCCAGGCAGCAACAAAATCATGAATGAATTTCTCTTGATTATCATTTTGAGCATACACCTCAGCATAGGCACGAAGAATCGAATTAGAGCCAAAAACGAGATCCACTCGAGTTGCCGTCCATTTCACTTCACCTGTTTTACGGTCACAGATACTATAGAGATTCTTGCCTAATGGTTTCCAAATGTTAGCCATATCTGTTAGGTTGACAAAGAAGTCATTGGTTAGTGCACCTTCGCGGTGAGTGAAAACACCATGCTTAGTTCCGCCATGATTGGCCCCTAATACGCGCATGCCACCCACCAGGACGGTCATCTCATAGGCGGTCAGCCCCAGCAGTTGCGTACGATCGAGTAGAAGTTCTTCGGCCCTAACGGCATACTCCTGTTTAAGCCAGTTACGGTAGCCATCATGAACAGGTTCCAGGACGTCAAAAGAGGCCGCATCCGTCATAGCGTCCGTAGCATCACCGCGCCCAGGCGCGAAAGGAACACTAATATTAAATCCGGCTGCCTTGGCGGCCTGTTCAACACCAATATTGCCGGCAAAAACGATAACATCTGCGACACTTGTACCAGTATCAGCTGCAATCTCTTCAAGAACCCGCAAAACTTTTGTCAAACGTGATGGCTCATTACCTTCCCAGTTTTTTTGCGGTATCAAGCGAATACGCGCACCATTCGCGCCTCCACGCATATCTGAGTTCCTAAATGTCCGCGCGCTGTCCCATGCGGTAGAAACCATTTCACTCACACTTAAGCCACTGGATATGATTTTTTCTCGGACAAGCGCAATATCAAACTTTTTGTCACCTGTAGGCACTGGATCCTGCCAAAGAAAATCTTCCCTAGGTACGTCTGGTCCGAGATAGCGAACCTTTGGCCCCATATCGCGATGCGTCAACTTAAACCAAGCTCGCGCAAACACCTCTGAAAAATAATCAGGATTTTGATCAAAACGCTCCGCAATGTCGCGATAAACAGGGTCCATTTTGATCGCCATGTCTGCGTCTGTCATGATCGGATTATGGCGTATGGATGGATCTTCCACATCAACCGGTTTATCTTCTTCTTGAATGTTAATTGGCTCCCATTGGTGAGCGCCTGCGGGACTTATTTTTTGCTCCCACTCGTGATGAAGCAGCATAGAAAAATAGCCGTTATCCCACTGAGTTGGATGTGTGGTCCATGCCCCTTCAATCCCGCTTGACAGCGTATTCCGACCAATTCCTCTGCAGGTTTTGTTCATCCAACCGAAACCTTGTTCTTCAACATCAGCTGCTTCAGGGGAAGGCCCTAAGTATTTAGGATCGCCATTTCCATGACATTTACCAACTGTATGACCTCCTGCTGTCAGAGCCACAGTCTCCTCATCATTCATCGCCATACGCATGAAAGTTAAACGAACATCCTGAGCTGTTCGCAAGGGATCCGGTTGTCCATTGACCCCCTCAGGATTCACATAGATCAACCCCATTTGCACAGCGGCTAGTGGGTTCTCCAGAGATTCACGATGGTCATCATCATAACGTGCGGTCCCCAACCATTCTTTCTCTGAACCCCAATAAACGTCTTTTTCTGGATGCCAAATATCCTCTCGGCCAAAACCAAACCCAAATGTTTTAAGACCCATTGATTCATATGCAATGGTCCCAGAAAGAACAATCAGATCGGCCCAACTAATTTGGTTGCCATATTTTTTTTTGATTGGCCATAAAAGCCGCCGTGCTTTGTCCAGATTCGTATTATCAGGCCAAGAGTTCAATGGCGCATAACGTTGATTTCCTGAACCCGCTCCCCCACGACCATCAGCTACGCGATAAGAGCCGGCAGCATGCCAAGCCATGCGAATCATTAAACCGCCATAGTGTCCCCAATCTGCAGGCCACCATGCTTGACTATCTGTCATCAATGCATGTAGGTCTTTCTTTAGGGCGTCAACATCTAACTTTTTGACTTCTTCGCGGTAGTTAAAATGGCTTCCCATTGGATTCGTTTTGGTATCGTGCTGACTTAATATATCCAGGTTCAACGTATTCGGCCACCAATCCAAGTTGGATGTTCCTGTGGATGTCATACTGCCATGTGAAAAAGGACATTTGCCTAGTGTGGGTGTGTTTTTGCTATCCATAGCTACCTCTTTTAATTAGATGGTTCATGCAACACTTTATAACATATATGATGCCTTCGAGTCCTTAGATTGACATTTAAAATTAATCAACTCTCTCTACTGCTTTTGTGAGCTGGAAACAGGGTAATTCAAGCAGGACGCTTACAGCATCAATGAAAAAAACATGTAATTTTGTAGCACAAAACCTCAAAGCGTCCAGGGGAGTTCCCAAATCATTACCTGTTTCATCGATTAAGTTTGAAATGGCGCGAACGGTTAGTACAGGAATAGCATAATACTGTGCTGCTTTGAATACACCCGCTGATTCCATTTCGATCGCACGGCAATTCAGTGCTTTAAGATCCGCAAACATATGTTTTGGGGTTGGAAAAATATTACTGGTAGCGATAGTCCCTATTTCGTCAGCATAGGGGCTGCATGCTCTAAGGATCTCGGCTCCAACCACGTATTCATAGTCAACGGGTTCCATAGTATGAGGATCGCATAATGCCGCATGATAAGGCGTATCACCCAAAATAGCTGGTAATTGTAATAAATCAGCATCAATAACTTTATCAGCCAACACCAAATCACCTATACGTTGCCCTTGCATTCCGCCTGCTACGCCACAAAAAAGGATCACATCAGGTTTGAACTGTTCACATAATATCGTCGTTGTAATAGCCGCAGCGGTTGTACCCACACCGGATAAACTCAACAGCAGCGTATAATCCGCGCTTTGCTTTATCCAACATCGACACCTGGATATCATAGTTTCTTGGATGCTGTCACATTGCGTCCTGATGACCTTTAGCTCATCTTCAAAAGCACTTAATACCAAAATACGCATGTACGGCCTCTTTATATCCTGAGAAATACTCACGTATTTTAAAGTAATTTGCATTGTAGTGAAACCAAAAATGGGCGTTTCAAGCTATTTCAAACTGCTTTGTGTGATGAACAACATCATATCATTTGTGCTTTTAGTATGATAAAGCTAAAATGACCAGTGCGTGTCCCAGTGGCGCAGCTGGATAGCGCGGCCCCCTCCTAAGGGGCAGGTCGCAAGTTCAAATCTTGCCTGGGACACCAGTTTAATAAAGGTCTTTTTATGAATAAGGCACAAGCAGAATTTAGATCGCGATATCACACTGACAGCAGAGCGTTCGCAACCTGGTATGATAATGAGGACGTACAGCGCCTTATTTGGCAGATTTATCAGAACATTCCGTCGGATAAGAAGCATCATTTTCTAAGACCCTATGTTTTTTATGATAACATGGAAAAAAATAAAGCTACTACACTGGATAAACTGCTAGATGTTTGTCATCAGCTGCTACGTGAACACAATTTAAAATACCTGCCTTTCATCTTAAAACCCAAAATACATCCACATTTTTATGCAGGATTTATCCATATTAATCCTGATTATATTTATATCTTTGATCCTTTGGGCTCGACCTTAAACAACGTTAAATTTCGGGATTGTTTTCAAGTGTCTAGATCAAATCAGATTGGTGATTTACGTGTCATTGTCTCATCAGAACACATTCAAAATACAGTCTATGAAGAAGAATTGGTTTCATGTGGTCCATTATGTGTTGAATTTATAGACTATATTATGACTCATCCTGAGGTTGTGCCAGACTCAAACTTCCCCAACTCTATCATGCCACCACAATTTGCAGAATTGATGCAAAGTAGTTTGGAACTTTATCAGACTTCTATTGTAACGATCAGAGAAAAACACGATCGATATCTGAGCCAACTATCTGACGAACAATTAACATCGAGTGAGTTCGAAGGGTTTTATCAAGACATAACCAGCGCACTACTCTATTTGGAAACAGAGGAAGAAAAAAACGCTGTCTCAGAATTTCAACCATCAGCACTCACAGTCAACTATCATGCCGAAGATGTAAAACACATTATTCAGCAGATTTATCAAAATGTTTCACCGAAAATGCAGCAATGTTTTAGCCAACCACATATCTTTGATACCAACACCCTAGATTTAGACTCAGAGTTATCAGCACGTTATCGAATATTACGGGAAAAAAATTTAAACTATTTCCCATTTCTTTTTAAGCCTAAGTCATCTGAACATTTTTATGCGGGCTTGGTGTTACGCAACCCTAATTCTGTTTATCTATTTATTCCAAATGGTGTTATTCCAGTGAATGAAAAATTGGAGGTCCATCTTGGTTTGTCTTCAAAATTTTTCATTGGCAATCTACCACTGGTAGTGTCACCTCAGGCTCAGCCTCGACTACCTAACAATAGAAACGTGTGTACTTTATTGAGCATAGAATTTCTTGACTACATTATGAATCATGAAAAAACGTTTGAAAAACCACATAAATTTTTGGAATTACTGAAAATTCATGGTTATGATTTCCAAACTCATATCAACAGCCTATGCAAAAAACAAGAAAAACATCTTGTACGCCTCAGGCTATTGACACAAAGTCCCATCAATAATACGCAACAAACTTACTTGCATTATTTATCTGAATTGACCCAAGTAGTTCGCGAAGTAGAACAAACATGCAATCATCACCACCCTTCTCAAGTTCTAAAGTTAGCTGTATCTGAAGCACGCAATGTACTTAGCGAACTGCGCTCACGGTTACCCGTCAACCCAGAGCAAAATAACTTACTTCCCACGACTGCAAGACTCGATGATGCCCTACTTTTGCGTTTAACAGATCTCTGCTCGCATGTGACACATGGTTTGATTTTTATTAGTCAAAATCAAGTTCCGCGTCACGCCCATATTTTTAGTTATAAAGGGGGTTCATCTGGCAAATTATGCAACTTACACTATGATTTGGCAGTTCACCAAGAAAATATGGCGCATATAACTGAATCAGCATTGCTTTTGCCGGGCGCCGGTTGGCATCGACTGAAAAAAGCATTATTTATCCTAGCAGGTGCTATGGTGCTAATATGTGGCATGCTCGTTGCGGCATCGTCATCTCCGATCAGTGCCGGCTTATTGTTGACACTTGCTGGTACTGCTACACTAAGTACCGGCATTGGATTTTTTGTTGGCCAAGATACTGGCTTAGCAAGCGCAGCCAAAAAGGTAAAAATGCAAACATCACATAATGATTCGATACATATTTTTGCAAATTAAGCAGAATCCCGAGTTTAGAAAAACAACGATTAATTAATGTATTTATAAATCCATTGTTTGAATTTGAGATGCCACTTCCTTAATATTGATGTTTGGAACACAATATGAGGCCTTGCCTTTAAAGAAAGAAAAGAAGCCGTGAACCCTACGAGCTTTCCGTCGCATCATAAGTTAGATCTCATTAAAATTTGAATATCCTTAAACATTGGTGAATACTGAATAGGATCATTTACCGAGAAGGATTGTTGATTGATGGATCATACCCTACCACTTCTGACCACCATAGCTATTGCACTCAGTCTTGCGCTGATGATGGGATTTATTGCTGTACGCTTCGGTCTTCCCGCCTTGGTGGGGTATTTGATGGCCGGAGTCCTTATTGGACCGTACACCCCTGGTTTTGTTGCTAATGCCGAAATGGCGCAAGAATTGGCTGAAATCGGTGTGATTCTCCTTATGTTTGGTGTTGGTTTGCATTTTTCTTTGGCAAATTTGCTGGAAGTGAGAAAAATTTCTTTACCCGGCGCTGTGGCACAAATTATGGTTGCAACAGGGCTAGGAACAGCCGTTGCCATGATATGGGGTTGGGCATTCGGCGGCGCTTTGGTATTTGGCCTTGCACTGTCGGTCGCGAGCACCGTAGTGTTACTCAGATCGCTGGAAGAAAGGAAGCTGCTCAAATCTCTCAATGGGCGTATCGCAGTTGGATGGCTGATCGTTGAAGATCTTTTTATGATCATTGTTCTTGTATTGTTGCCGCCTTTGTCAGGATGGCTCGGGGGACACGCCTCGCATCAAGGGGACAGTTTATTGTGGATTTTGCTGATTACTTTGCTAAAAATATCAAGCTTCATTGCACTGATGCTGTTTGTTGGACGACGTTTTTTCCCTAAATTACTAAGACATATCGAACAAACGGGTTCACGTGAGCTCTTTACCCTATGTGTTATCGCTGTTGCGGTAGGGATTGCTTACGCAGCCGCAAGACTTTTTGGGGTTTCATTTGCGCTAGGCGCTTTTTTTGCAGGCATGATCATGCGTGAGTCTAAGTTTAGTCACCGTGCTGCAGAAGAATCCTTACCTTTGAGAGAAGCATTTGCTGTGCTTTTTTTTGTTGCCGTAGGCATGTTGTTTGATCCTCTTGTGGTCTTTGAACATCCACTGCAAGTTTTTATTGTGACCAGTATCATCATCATTGGTAAATCCATTGCTGCTTTTGTCTTGGTTTTAACTTTTGGCTATCCTTTTGGCTCAGCATGCATTGTTTCGGCAAGTTTGGCACAAATTGGTGAGTTTTCGTTTATTCTGGCTGAGCTTGGAGTGCGGCTTGGATTATTACCCATTGCGGGACGAAGCTTTATTCTTGCCAGCGCGATCATTTCGATCGCCATGAATCCTTTGATTTTTAAACTCCTGGAATTGCTTCATAACTGGGTGACATCAAAACCGAATCTAACCCAACTACTTGAAAGACCAGCAGATCCCTTGGCCAAATTACCCGTACCACTCCCCAAAGACTACCTCAGCGGACAAGTCATCTTGGTTGGATATGGACGTGTAGGCAGAAAAATTGCAAAACTACTGCTGGCTAATCATATTCCATTTGTGGTGATAGATGAAATTCGTGAACTTGTTGAACGCATGAGATATCGTGGTATCCATGCTATGTGCGGCGACGCCAGCAAACCAGATGTGTTAAGCCAATCTCATATCACTAATGCCAGTATATTGGTGATAGCTGTCTCTGACCGATTCAACATCAGACCTATCGTGAAGTGTGCCCGTATCCTCAATAAAACCGTGGAAATTGCTATCCGCGCTCATGATGAATATGAAGCATTATTGTTAGAAAAAAATGGTCCAGGAAAAGCTTTTTTTGCTGAAGAAGAAATCGCTAAAAACATGGGTTTATATGTACTAAGTCGCTTTCATAAAAGTTGAAGAATTATCATAAGTAAAATGTTTATTTTAACCAGGAGAAAGTATAGTGTTTAAAAAAATACTAATAGCCACTGACTTTTCTAAGCATGCTCGCCATGCCTTGATAAGAGCCATCGAAGTTGCAGAATATTTTCAAGCAGAGCTCACTTGTGTTCACGTGATTCACCAAAATTACTTGCAACATTTTACGACCCTCTCTAGCTATGACGAAGCAAAACACCTAGAGGATCAGATCAAAAAAATTGAGACCTCTTTTAACAAAGAAATAAAAAAACTATCTATTCACTACCCTATCAATTTGATAACGCTTACAGGTAGAGTACCCGATCAAATCAACCAATATATAGATACAAACGGCATAGATCTTGTGTTGATGGGCTCACATGGCACCTATTACTTGAATGACTATATTTTGGGAACAACTTCGGAATCTGTGATTAAACACGCTAGCATCCCGGTTCAACTGATCAAGAAAACGCCTAACTTTTCTTATCAGCGCATACTGGTTACGACCGATTTTTCTGAATCCAGTAGAAAAGCTGCCGAAACAGTTTATCAATTATATCCTAATGCACAGTTCTTACTTCTTCACGTGTCAGATGTTTGGTATGAAAAACAACAGGTAACCACAGAGGGAAATCAACAATTGCATGACGACATGCATCACATATTACAGAATAAGTTGAATCAATTTCTTGAGAAATCCACACTTGATCCTGAGCGATTTTTACCGCAATTTATAGGGGGTTACCCATCTAACGATATAGTAGAGTGCGCAACGAAGTGGGACGCTCAATTGGTTGTCGCCGGAGCCCGTGGACACTCCGCATTGCATTACATCTTGTTAGGTAGTGTGGCTAATCGATTATTGCGTATGAGCCACACGGATATGTTGATTGTGCCCTCGCAAATTAACTGCTCATAATTAACCCATAAAACGCGTTCGTAAAACAACTTTATATTGAATAAATGTTATGAACGCGATATTCTCGCGGTAAATAGACTACAGATACTCAAGATGATATCCCAACTCCCAAGATCTTTACAAAACTACCTACCCTTAAGCCTGGTGGTTTTGATGTTCTTCATCCCGCTAGGCCCCACTTTAAAAAGCATTGGAGTTTGTTTGACCCTTGCTGTGGTTTTATTGACGCCCATGTACCGTAAAAATTTTGTTTTCATGGTTTCTCAGCCTATTAGCTATGCTGCTATTGGCCTTTTTGCTATAGCTGTATTGGCATGCACCTGGAGTATAGCCAACCATACTCAACAATTTTCTATGGTTGAGAAATACGCAAAACTTTTATATATCCCTATATTTGCCGCAGGATTTTGTCATAAAAAAACAAGGCGCTATGGCATTCAAGCTTTTATATGGGGGTTGCTGATCACTTGTTTGATTTCTTTTTATCAATATTTTTATGTGATGCGCTATCTTCATGAGCTGATTGACCCAGGGAAAGTGTTTTACAACCACATTATCACTGGCTATATGATGGCTTTGGCAGCTTATTTGGCTGCTTGGACGAGCATACACACACATGATAATAGGAAACTTAAAGTCCTGTATTCTGTGTTATCTATTCTATTTAGCTTTCAAATTTTATTTGTCAACACAGGCCGGACAGGTTATGTGGTCTATTTCATGCTCTTGATTTTATTGTTTTTGCAGCATATTTCTTTGAAGCCGATTCGTTATGGCCTGCTATTTTTTATCCTAAGCTTAGGTTTTGTGATACAACAAACAAACTCTGATACGTTATCGACAAGATTACAAATGATCATAACGGATCTTCATCACTATCAACAAGGGCAGGAAAATTCTAGTTTAGGCTTTCGTTTACAATTTCATAAGTATGCAAAAACCTTATTCTTGGCTAAACCACTGTTCGGTCAGGGCACCGGCAGCTTTACCGCTCATTTTTTCATAGACAATCCCATTCCACAATGGGATCAACCTTTGCCAGATCCACACAGTCAATATTGGCTGATCGCCAGTGAATTTGGATTACTGGGCCTTCTAGGATTAGGCTGTTTTTTTGCTGTTTTGGTCTGGGCAAGCTTTGGTCTACACGAGATGAAAAACATTTTTCAAGCTGTTTTCTTGCCTTTTTTGGTTGCAAATTACTCAGATGCATTATTGGTAAATTCAGGGATAGGCTATTTATTTGTTGCATTCAGCGGCTTATGTTTAGGTGAGTGGGTAGAAAACAAACAGCTAAGTAAATTCCCATTTCAAGCATCTTCTTCCAATGATGCTATCTTTTCTGAGGGATAAATATGAAACATTTGGCCATACGGTTACCCAATTGGTTAGGTGATGTCATCATGACCATACCTACCTTAGACGCGCTTACATCGGCTGGATTTACATTCGAATTAATCGGTAAACCTTGGGTCAAAGATTTATTTTCGGCATATCCCTATATCATTCATTCTTTACCCTCGCAGTTTTGGCAAATCAGAGCTATGTATCAAAAAACCGATATTAGCCAATGTGTGCTACTGACCAATGGCTTATCAAGCGCCTTGCATCTTGCATTCACAGGTATCAAAGCAATTGGCTATCGTTCGGATGGCAGGCGCCCTCTTTTGTACCGGTCTTTAGAAAAAAAACCAGGTTTACATGAAATTGAATATTTTTGGCAATTAGCCCAGTTTGCAGTGAATCAACCTTTGGAAGCACCCAAAGAGCCGTATCTAGAGCTAGCACCCGCCTATCACGAACAAGCCCATACCGTACTAAGTGATCACCAAATCAACTCAGACTTTATCGTTATTTGCCCTGGTGCGATTGGCAAAGGTGTGGGCCAGGCATCGAAAATATGGCCTCACTGGGGTGACTTAAGCAAGAAACTGTTGCAAAGCGGTAAACAGATTATCGCTTGTCCCGCACCATTTGAAATAGAGCATTTCAAACAAGAGCTTGCAGCAGGGGTCAGCATCATACCTGATTTAAACATTCCGTTGTTTGCTGCCGTTATGCAACGCGCCTCACAAGTTATTGCAAATGATAGTGGCCCTATGCATCTTGCTGCAGCAGTGCGAACACCTGTTTTAGGTATTTTCGGACAAACTGACCCCCAACGCTGTCGACCCTGGGGAGGACAGTTTATTGGTTCAATCCGCCAATGGCCGTCTTTAGAAGAAGTCCTGGGCGCTCTATCTCATTAAGCACCTGGCGCAGGTGCTAGGTTCGAAATAAACAGTTCAGTTTCCGACTTGGCTATCACTCGTGGCCGAAATAAACTGGACGCCATTCCCACTCCACTCAATCCACCCACTGCTGTAGCAAAAACACCAATATTTTTTATGTTGACAGCTGAGACAACTAATAACCCTATCAAAGAAGCCAGATTCGCTGCAAGGATGAGCATAATACTTAAAGCCGCGGTTACGAGCATGCCTGCGACAAAACCAAGCAAAAATTGATTAAATATGTTTTTCATAGAGGGTGTTTGGTAAGCTGACAAATGAGCATCGCATATGTTTTGGCAACTCTCTCTGAATTGTTCAAAATCAGGAGAACCAGCTTTCCAGGTTGCTTTTAACTCCGTTAATGGGTCGTCAATTCGTTCAGCAAAGCCTTGATTTATCTTAGAGCGAAGAGCCTGTAGAAACGGAAGACGATAAGTCGACCAAACTTTTTCTTCCATGAAAAAACTTAACTCGCTCTTCAATGCCTCTATGTTTTCCTGTGTTGGATGAGCCGATAGGACCAAACGTTTAGAGTAAATATTTAAAGATTCATCTTCCAAAACAAGCGTTTCAAAAATACTATAATTATCCGTCGTGTCATTGGTATAGTTAGTTGCCACCAACACAATGGGTTGACGTAGAGTAGATGCGCATTTTTGTTTCATATCAGCTTTGATCGTATCCACATCAATAGGAAGAGATAAATCAATGCAATACAACACACAGTCAACATTTTTTGACTCAGATACAGTAATTGCACCAGCCACAGCGAGTGTTTCTATTTGAGATATATCGTCAAACAATATACTTTCTAATGCGCCTGTCTCTGTATCTCCATGAATAGAAATCATTATGTTTGTGTTAAGTCTTGTCATTCAATGTCACCCAGAAAAAATATTGGGCAACATTAACACAGAATAGACTTAAATTCAAACACTCCTACTGAGAGACACTTATCCCAATCGCGTTCAGCCACTCTGCAGGAGGTAATATCAATTTTCGTGCCACCATATCAAAAAAACCCATCACAAACTCTGCTTCACAGCACAACTCCCCATGACGCAGAATATTTTGCGATAAAACACCTGTTTTTCCTTCATAACAAAGCATTTGGGATGCAATCACAACGGTTTCTCGTAAACGCAATTCTTTGATAAATTTGAGCTTGATTTCTAAAACAGTCGGACCCATCTGGCTACTTTGGATTCGTTGTAAACCATAATGATTACGAGTTAAAAAATCCCACCGTGCCTCTTCAAAGAGCTTTAAATATATAGCATTATTGACATGACCAAACGTATCCAAATGACTTTCGGTGATCAAGACAGGATAAGTGAATCTAGTTGCAATCATTATGTTCACACATTTTAAATTTATGACATCTACTATAAAACAAAATTTTAAATCTCACTATAGGCTATAAAAATGAGTGACTCACTGCATATTCTTCGCTATTATTGCGCATTATTTCAGAACCAATCCATGGATGCCTAAGATAATTTGATAATAAGGAAATGTCATGCCAGTTATTGCAACCATAGCGGCAACTACGGCAATCGCCAAAACCAGTCTAAGTACTATTTTTATCTATGGTTTTGTTGCCCTGCTAACTTTCTTTAATTTGTACGCTTTTTATAAGAACTATTTTAATCCGCGTCGACGTGCCGATAGTGATATTGAGGAAGCACGTAAAGAACGATTGCGTAGAGAAGAGCTTATCAGTGCACATGCGTCTCAAACAGCCTTGCAATTACAAGAGGACGCCCAAGCTGTCGTAGGACATTTTCAACAACAGCGTGAAAATTTCGGTCATCTCATAGCAAATTTCGAACAAACGATTGAATATCTTCAAAATACAACACAAACTTTAGAACAGACTCAGCAAGTCATACACAGCGACATCATCGCCAAACTATGTGTATTCCTGGAAAGCTTGAAAACGCAGTACGTCACATATTGCTCTCATTTACAATTACTTTCTGAAACATTAACCACCACAAACCAGGCGATCGCTGAACGGGAACTTGAATTTAAAACGCTGGTGGAACAACTGAAACAACTGGAAACTCAGACCCAGAAAAATGTTGAACAGATATCCGTAGTCACCGAAGGGCTAGATTCAGTCAATGGCTTAGAGGCAACCTTGCAGTCTTACAAGCATGCTATTAGTACTTTGAAAAAGGATAATAAAGAACTTTTCAATTATGCACGTACGTTACTAGGCGAGATCAGAAACTTAAATTCTAGAATCAAACTGTTACTTTTAGATGCAAATAACCCCAATCATTTAGGGGAAGCTCGCCCCCATTCGCCTTATCACTTGAAGCTGTTCAACAGCCTATCCACTACGTCCACACCAGAGGGTAAACCTGCGGAGTTTGAAATAAAATGAATAATCAATTAGATCATCAAACTCAGACTCTTGAGGCGCTCCAAGCCGACACTCAATCGCAAATCAGCGCTTTGAATCAACAATCACAATCACTTACGCAATATACGCAAGATGTGGCTGACTTGATTAGACGTTATAATGCCAAGAAAAGCTTTTTGGGTCACGCCACGCATTGGTATGGTGAACAGGCATGGTGGATGAAGTTGATAATATCTGTGGTATTGACCGGGTTTGGTATGTTATGCCACTTGTCCTTTATAAGCAGTTGTTTTCTATCACTAGCACTGTCTTTCTTGGCAATCGATCATCACACTGTCTCTAAAGAACGTAATGAGATTATTGCTGAAGAATTAAAGGATCAGAACGACTCTTTAGAGAGTTCTTTAGGACATTTGCAGACAACGAGAACCAAACTTGAAAGAATAACCAACACTCTTTGTGCTATGAATGCTCAAATGAGCAAGATCCATGCTAGATTGGAAGAAGACATACGCGTTACCCAAGATCAACTGAGTCAATCTCGTAATGCTGTAATGGCTCTTCAGGGGCAAATGGATTCCTTTCAACAAACGCAAACTGAGCTTGAAAAGCGCTTGTCCGAAGCAACAAAGCACCTGGAATCCTATCAACTGATTGTGGAATCAGGAGCAAAATCACTGCTTGCAACAGACAGGAACCTCAGCGCAACCGCTCAATCCGCAAGCAAAGATGCCACAAACCTGCGTGGAATCAATGACCGTATGTCCAAAGCACTCAAGGAGCTTGAGGCGCACACAAAAATCGTGAAGAAGTTTACTGGCGCCGGGGAGCATTTAGATTTAGACAACGCTTCAGAAGCATTGGGCGCATCAACTTACTGCGTAGTTAACTTGCCGCCACTCGATACTATCCGACAAGAAAACAATGAGTTAGGCCAACAAGTGGCCGCTAGATTAACGCCTCAGAAAGATGTGCAATCCAATAGGAAACTAGCGTCTGGTTCTAGCCCATCCCCAAGTTTTTCGTAGACTTTAAATGTATGAGATCGACGCTAGTATGGGTTCTGTCACCTGTACCTCCGATATTTGATTCAAACCAGGCCAATACCAAGATCAAGGGTGTTTGCGAGGAACTTCCTGATGTTCCAAACGGTCTAAAATATTACGACGATGTGCAAATGTTTTTTGATTTCTTAATTCCAAGGCGGAGTTAATATCCTCAACGGTATTTGCGTTATCAATAACATCATGATTTGATGGTAAAACCATTCTGCAATAGAGCTCCAACGCCATAATGGGCTTTTATTAGAAATTTTGTAGCTCTCCACGTCATCCCGAGCGCAGCGAGGGATCTCCTGTCGTGTGGCACAATTTTTAAA
>CAZVEH010000040.1:0-20687 GCA_964625775.1 uncultured Legionella sp.
TGTGCCACACGACAGGAGATCCCTCGCTGCGCTCGGGATGACGTGGGGAGTTACCAATAATGTTTTATATACTGGCGTTACCAATGATTTGATACGTCGTGTCTACGAGCACAAAAATAAGCTGGTTGCTGGATTCACCAAAAAATACAACGTAGACCGACTGGTTTACTATGAAGCCTGTGGAAGTATCGTTGTGGCTATTGAACGAGAGAAACAACTCAAGGGTTGGTCACGAAAAAAGAAGCATGATTTGATTAATGCATTGAACCCAGAATGGAACGACTTGTATCAATCGATTCTTTAAAATTTGTGCCACACGACAGGAGATCCCTCGCTGCGCTCGGGATGACGTGGGGAGTTACAAATTACCATGAATAGACCAGTTAACGATATTAGGGATAAAACACAATAAAGTCATACCCATATTCAGAGCAATCCCTCTATAATTTTTATTTAGAGCGAAAATGTGATCTTTGCTATGAAGTAATTCTACAAAATTAAGTCTAAATTGTAGTTCTGAATCAAAAAATAAGGCCGCCACAACAGGCGTTACTAAATAATAACGCTGACCTCTTAGTCTTTACCTTGAATTGAATTAGTATTACATATTATGGATCTAACTTAACTCAAGTGAACAAATAATGTAGACAAACTCGCCGCAATATTAGACAATAAGCCCCATATATATCAACAATTAGGAAAACCTAATGCCTCCCAAAAAAATAAAAGAATCGCGATCTGTAGTGCACGTGACCAATATCCTACCTGATTTTTTAGTAAGCGCCGAAAAAACTTTACTTAGAAATGATATCACAAACGCTCAATTTGAAGAGGGATTGAAGAAATTATGTCTGTATGTAGGCTCCATCTGTTTTAATTCAAGCAATCCAGAAGCTAAGAAATCCATTATGTGGACTTCAGAAGAAGGGAAAGCTGCTCGTTATGTTCCATATGCAACTGTTGTCGTTTATTACTTCATGTGTTTTTGCTCAAAATTACAATTAAATCAGCCTACCAAATTAGATAATAATTTAATGCACATTTTGTCTATGGTTGCATCCATTTTAAATCATGAAAATAAAACACCCTTATATGTTTTGACTTACGCTCAAATCGTAAGTTTTTATTGTTTTGTAATTCAAAGCGGTTCTGTTGATCTTCACGACCAGCATCTAATGCTGAACCAATTACTCGATGAAAACATGCATGACATAATAATCAATGGTTTTCCTGAACAACAGATCATGTTAAATAAATACGGTGGAGCAGATCTTGTTAAGTTCGAGATGTATAACAATATGGCATTCACTGTGGGATTAATATGTCGAAATTCAGTGGGATTCGATAGAAAATTTTCTCCCAATCATTTTGTCTCTACTCTGCTCGATCAGTGTGCTCGAGCTGAAGTAGTATTAGATAATTCACTCAATTATATCCTCATTGAGTTGTTATCTTTATCAAAAGAACTAAACACGCAATACATGACTAAATGTTTTTTTGCGATAACCAAAAACTTAAAAAATCCATCAAAAATAGCCCCGCGTTCGAATATGGTCAAACTGACTCAAACGTCTGGAGATACCTTTGATTCTATTGCTTTTGAATGCGTAGGAAATGCACTTGATCAATGGATGTTGATTGCCAAAGTGGACAATCTCTCTCTGCGAGAAACTCAGTTCAGAGAAATTTATTTAATTTATGGCTTAGCCATGAAATATCAAGTCGATTTAAAGATAGAAACTTTCAAGTCTTACTTACATTTTTTTGCTCATCATACCAGCATGTTACCCGATAGTTTCGATATCGACGGGACAGCACAGATACTTCTCAAAAAAAATGATTCTTTGCCAAAACAACTTCAAACTAAAGACAAATTTATTTTTGATTTAATTTTTCTTTTATTAGCGAGAAAAAAATCTGCTGTTGATCTGACAAAAGTCCGTGCTCTTTACCATGAGATCTGCGAAAAATATAGAACAATTCATGGAGAAAAAATACCTTACCTTCATGATATTCATGACTATTTATTTAATCTAATCATCAATGCTCGAGATTTTTCAGTTGATGATTTTGTTTATTTTTATGAAATCCTAGCATCCAATATGCAGTCTTCGCAGTGCGAAAAACTCATTTTACATTTGCTCAATCACTGTCATAAGACAGAACATAATATCGAGCTGAGTCAATTTTGCCAGGAAAAACAACTTGTCATTGAACGCGACGCTCGATTTTTTAATTTATTATTACGTAAAACCTGCGAGCTAAGTCTTTCCTTCAGCCATCCAGAATATACGGCTTTTAATGATTTGAATGCACTTATTGAGTCTTTACGTAATGAATGGAATGAAGAAAATAAACCTACTTCAAAAAAAATGGTCTTCGCATTGGAGTCGTATATTAATTTATTAACTTCAAGCGTATCCGATGAAAGCCTTCCTTCAGAAAAAATTTCCAAATTACAAGAAATACGTATTGCCCTAGCTAAATTTCAAAAATTACGTGAGTATGCCAGAGAAAATACAATAAAAATAAACCGATTTTATATTGAGTTTACTGAAGCGTTAGAGGCTTCAAACATTGATATGTTGGCAAGTATTCAAGAAAGATGCGCAAATGAAATAGCTCAGGTTGAAAAAACCTTAGCAGAAGATAAAGCAAAAATGAATGTTACAGCACCTATTAGCATCGAAGAGGCCAAGTCCATGTTAAAGGCTGATAATTTGGATGAAATTGAGAAGCTAAACCACCATTTTGTGGTAGATCCTCTAAATATGGAATCTTATTTGATTAAAATAAAATGTTTAATTCAATTGGGATATATCGATGATGCACTGGTTTGGCTTACCAGAACTAAAACAACTTTTCCAAAACAAGGTGATATTGAACTGCTGATTCAATGGGCAAAATGTTGCCGTGCCCTGGGCCAATACACTGAGGCGTTAGAAACCGGAAAATTGATCAATCAATTAATGGTCCAAAAAACAGGTGTTATTTCTACTCAATCGCAATTGTTTTTGGTAAGGGACCATCTTGCTATTAGTAAAGAGGTTAATTTAATTCAAGCTCTGAATTTATGTAATCAATTATTAATGAATGCTACAGAGGCTGAGCGACCTAAAATTATCTGCGCTAAAGCACGCTGCCTCATTCAACAAGGTAATTATCATGAAGCGAATATACTCATTCAGACAATACCTGCTTTTGAGAAAAATGCCGATGCGTTGGCATGTCTAGGCAAACTTTCAGCAGCACAAGAAGATTATACCAGCGCTAGAGAATGGTATGAGAAATCATTGGCGCATAGTATGTCAAAAAAAATTACCAATAACCCACCAGGAAATGCAAGTCGGGACAAAGTAACTCAAAGTAAGCTTATTCATGAAGAATTATTAAATCGTGTCAAAATGACAAAAACGGCTCTTTATGTACAGATACACATTCTTCAAAGACGCAATAAATTTTCGGAAGCACTAATTTTTCTCAAAAAAATTGAGTCTACTTGGGGCAAAGATCAGCGTGCTTATATCGACACAATTCATTGTTATCGATCACTCCATCAGTTGACAGAAGCGTTCAAACTCATTTTCAGTTACCCCGCATATAAAAATAATAAACTTCTAGTCAATGCCTTGGCAATGACCTACTCTGACAATAATCAACCGAAAGAGGCTTTTGAGACATTTGATTATCTTGTTTTTGAGTTTCCCTCTTTTACCCAAGGTTATTTTAATGCAATTAAATCTTGCATCAAGTTTAACGATTTCAAACGAATGGATATTTATTGGCAGCGGTTTCAAGATATGTGTCCAGAACAGACAGTGCTGCTTGAAAAAATTAGACAATTAATAAATGCAGTAAAGCAGGAAGAATTTCAAACGGTACCCTCTATCGTAGAAAAAATTGAATGCATGGAAGAGCAAGAAAAAGAGACAGACATTCAAACATTAGTACGAAAAGCGCAGAGGCCTCCGGACAAAAAACACTATTCCCAAGAAAGATTTTTTCAACAAATGAATCAAAAGGATAGTTCAACAACGCCTACAACATCAGATGAGTCAGTACAGACAGTTTTAATCACATCTGACGCTACCCATGCTCTTCAGGGCAACCGCATCTAAACGCATCCATCAAACCGTCCACGTTCCGCGCCTTATGCGCGGAATATCTCTAATATCTTGATTCGCTATCGTACAGGTAATGCTCCAAAAAGCACGGGACATGGGCAATGCAGGCTCTTTTAATGTTCAAAATTTAGATGTGTTTGCCCTATGAAGAGGAACGAGTCCCTGCATGCGGCTTGGTTATAAGAGAAATCATGGCCATTTTAGTCATGTTTCAAAGTTAGTTACCAGACCTCTTTTATAAAGTTAAAGCCTTGTTTCTAACCACCATGCAGCAGTTAACCGTTTGAACATCATTCAAAGATAAGTGTTACAGAGTACGCATATTAAAAATCTACAATGAATGCCGGTTAAAGCATTCATTGTATGATCAAATTTAATGTAGGAATAACGCTGATGATCAAAGTTGTTTGCGTAATTTTTGCAAGACGCGGATTTGGGCAATAGCTCTGGCTAGTTCTGCACTGGCTGCAGAATAATCGATGCTAGCATTTTTATTGGCAATGGCTTCTTCTGCGCGTGCTTTGGCTGCTAAAGCTGCTGCTTCATCGATATGGTCTGCACGCTCTACTGCATCCGCTAAAACAGTCACTTGATAGGGTTGTACTTCCAACATGCCACCAGAGACGTAGAAAAGCTCTTCTGTACCGCCTGGCAAAGTCAGTCTAATTTCGCCAGGTTTGAGTACCGTTAACAGCGGAGCGTGACCGGGAATGATACCGATCTCGCCCAGTTCTCCTGTCGCAACAAGCATCTCGACAAGACCAGAAAATATCTCTTTTTCTGCACTAACAATATCTAATTGGGTCGTGATTGCCATTTCTTCTGCCTGCCTCATAATGTTTTCGATTTAGCAATCGCTTCCTCAATACTGCCAACCATATAGAATGCTTGTTCAGGTAAATCATCGTAATCGCCAGCCAAAATACCTTGGAACCCAGCAATGGTATCTTTTAAAGAGACGTATTTGCCTGGTGAACCGGTAAACACCTCGGCTACGAAGAACGGCTGAGACAAAAATCTCTGAATTTTACGAGCACGTGATACCACACGCTTATCTTCTTCAGACAACTCGTCCATACCCAAAATAGCAATAATATCTTTCAGTTCTTTGTAACGTTGCAGCGTTTGCTGTACTTTGCGCGCGGTGTCATAGTGTACTTGACCAACCACCAAAGGATCCAATTGGCGTGAGGTCGAATCCAAAGGATCCACCGCAGGATAAATTCCCAATTCTGCGATTTGACGCGACAATACAACCGTAGCATCCAAATGCGCAAATGTCGTCGCAGGAGATGGATCAGTCAAGTCATCTGCAGGGACGTAAACAGCTTGGATCGATGTGATCGACCCTGTTTTGGTAGAGGTGATTCGCTCTTGCAACATACCCATTTCTTCTGCCAAAGTAGGCTGGTACCCTACCGCAGAAGGCATACGACCTAATAGAGCAGATACTTCTACCCCCGCCAGGGTATAACGATAAATATTGTCTACGAATAATAAGACGTCGCGGCCTTCGTCACGGAATTTTTCAGCCATCGTCAAACCAGTTAAAGCCACTCGCAAGCGGTTACCTGGTGGTTCATTCATCTGACCATAGACCAGAGACACTTTGTCCAATACTTTGGAGTCTTTCATTTCATGATAGAAGTCGTTACCTTCACGGGTACGTTCTCCTACCCCAGCAAATACAGAATAACCGCTGTGTTCGATCGCGATGTTTCGGATCAGCTCCATCATATTCACAGTCTTACCTACACCAGCACCACCAAACAGGCCGACTTTACCGCCTTTGGCAAATGGACAAAGTAAGTCAATGACCTTGATACCGGTTTCTAACAATTCCTGACTGCTTGCTTGTTCTTCATAAGAAGGCGGCTTGCGGTGAATCGACCAATACTCTTTAGCATCGATAGGACCCGCATTATCAATCGGATGACCTAAGACATTAGAAATACGACCCAGGGTTTCAACACCAACAGGCACTTGAATTGGCATACCCGTATTGATGGTTTCTACACCACGGCGTAATCCATCTGTGGTTCCCATCGCAATGGTACGAACCACACCATCACCCAATTGTTGTTGGACTTCAAATACCAACTCGCCGTTGGTCAACTTCAAAGCATCATTAACCTTTGGCACTTGATCTCTTGGGAACTCGACGTCAACAACTGGTCCAATAACTTGAACCACGGTACCGGTTTGAACTACTGGTGATGCGCACATTATATACCCTCTTCTAAAGCGGCCGTACCACCGACAATCTCTGCCAATTCTTGTGTAATCGCAGCTTGTCTGGCTTTGTTATAGGCCAATTGAAATTGTTTGATTAAATCACCTGCATTGTCCGTAGCATTTTTCATTGCCATCATTTTCGCGGCTTGTTCGCAAGCGATATTTTCTACCACACCCTGATAAACTTGTAATTCAATATATCGCTCCAACAACACATCTAAAATCTCTTTGGCATCTGGCTCATAGATATAATCCCAATGATGCTCGAGCTTTTGATGATCATCATCTGCGGTGGGTAAGGGGAGCAACTGTTTGGTGGTTGGTTTTTGAGTCATGGTGTTCACAAACTCGTTATACACGATATGCAAAGCGTCAATATCACCCTTGTAAAACGCATCACACATCACTTTTACTGCACCCAGCACATCTTTGACCCCAGGAGTGTCACCCAAGTGATCAACAGAAGCGAGGACACGACCACCTACACGTTTGAAAAACACTTGTCCTTTTCGACCGATCACGCAAAGATCAACTTCTTGACCCTGGCTTTCGTATTGCTTCATAGTGCGCAATGTTTCACGCAATAAATTGGCATTCAATCCACCACACAAACCGCGGTCAGTTGTCACGACAATCAAACCGATTCTTTTTACCGCTCTCACCGTCATAAATGGGTGGCGATATTCAGATGCGGCACGTGCTAAATGACGTACGACTTGATATATTTTGGTGGCATAAGGTCTAGATGCACGCATTCTTTCTTGCGTTTTGCGCATCTTACTTGCCGCCACCATTTCCATAGCACGCGTAATTTTACGCGTCTTTTGCGTGCTTAGGATGGTTGAACGGATCTCTTTCGCTCCTGCCATAATAAATTGCCTCTACCAGCTACCAGTCTGTTTAAATTCAATCAATGCTGCTTTAAGCTTTGCATCAATCGCATCATCATACCCGCCTGCTTCATTGATTTGAGCCATCAATGGTGCATGCAAACTATGCATAAAACCGTGCAAAGCTGCTTCAAACGCGGTCACTTGAGCCACAGGCACATCATCCAAAAAGCCTTTTTCAACCGCATACAAAGACAAGCCCATTTCAGCAACAGACAAAGGGTCGTATTGTTTTTGTTTCATCAATTCAGTGATGCGTTGTCCGCGCTCTAATTGTTTGCGTGTTGCATCGTCTAAATCTGATGCAAACTGAGAAAACGCTTCCAACTCACGAAACTGAGCCAAGGCCAAACGTGTTCCGCCACCCAATTTCTTCATGATTTTGGTTTGCGCTGCACCGCCGACACGTGATACAGACAGACCTGAATTGATCGCAGGCCGCACACCTGAGTTGAACAAATTATTGTCTAAGAAAATCTGTCCGTCTGTAATAGAAATCACATTCGTTGGTACGAATGCAGACACGTCACCGGCTTGGGTTTCAATGATCGGCAATGCGGTCAATGATCCTGTTTTGCCTTTGACTTCACCATTGGTCAAACGTTCCACTTCATCCGCATTGATCCGCGCAGCACGCTCTAAAAGACGAGAATGCAAATAGAAAATATCCCCAGGATAAGCTTCACGACCTGGTGGACGCCGCAACAACAAAGAAATTTGACGATAGGCCCAAGCTTGTTTGGTCAGATCATCATAAACGATCAGCGCATTTTCTCCGCGTTCCATAAAGTACTCACCCATCGAACAACCTGAGTAAGGTGCAATAAATTGCAGAGCCGCTGAATCTGCGGCACCGGCAACCACAACGATCGTGTGCGCCAGCGCATCATGTTCTTCTAATTTACGTACCAGTGCAGCTACAGAAGACGCTTTTTGGCCAATAGCTACATACACACAAAACACGCCTGTGTTTTTCTGATTGATGATCGCATCAATTGCAATAGCTGTTTTACCAGTTTGACGATCACCAATGATCAATTCGCGTTGACCTCGACCAATTGGTACCATCGCATCAATGGCCTTCAAACCTGTTTGTACAGGTTCATCCACTGATTTACGTTCAATTACCCCTGGAGCAATACGCTCAATGGGTAAAAAACAATCTGTTTTGATAGGACCTTTGCCGTCAATAGGGTTACCCAATGGGTCAACCACACGGCCTAGTAAAGCAGGTCCAACCGGAACTTCAAGAATACGACCTGTACATCTGCCGATCATGCCTTCACACAAACTACTGGCATCACCCAGAATCACAACCCCTACAGAATCACGCTCCAGGTTCAATGCCAAACCAGAAACGCCGCCATCAAATTCGACCATTTCTCCTTGCATCACATCACTTAATCCATGCAAACGAGCAATACCGTCTTTGATACTGGTGATCATGCCTTCATCTTGCGAACGTGCTGCAATTTGAAATTTTTCAATTTGTTTTTTAAGTTCCGTACTGATTTCTGACGGATTTAAAGCGACCTGTGCCATGAATCTTTCCTCTCTTTTATAGGCAATTATGCTGCCAAAGTGGTGCTAAGGTTTCTAATTTGAGTTCGTACTGAGCCATCAAAAACCAAATTCCCTGCTCGTATGATTGCCCCGCCTAAAATCTCAGGATCAATCGTAATTGCCAGGGTGATGTCTCGCTGTAACCGCCGACTTAAACGTGTCGTTAGTTGTGCAGCCTGCTCTTTCGATAAGGCGGAGAAACTGATCACATCGACTGTTAAGGTTTTTTCATACAATGCGCGTAAGTCTTGAAATAATTTGAGAATGGCCGGAACCACCAAAAGTCGTTTGTTGTGTGCCAACAATTCAATGAATTGTTGTGTATTCGCCACTGTAGTGCTTTTCTTGCAGGTCTGCAACACGTTCAGTACCAGTTCGCTATGCTGCTTTGGTGTCGACGATGGATTGGTGATAAACGCCACGCAAAGAGGATCCTGCACTATTTGTGCCACTTGTTCCAATAAATCAGCCCAAGCGGCAATTTGCTGATGCTCTAATGCGAACTCAAAAGCAGCTTTCGAATAGGGTCTAGCAATGGAAGTCATGTCAGCCATAGTCAAATCTCTTCAATCAAATCGTCAATCAATGCTTGATTGCGCGATTCGTCAATTTCACGCTTCAAAATCTTCTCTGCACCAATCAGTGCCAACTTTCCAACTTCTTTGTGCAAAGCAGCCCGAGCACGATTCACTTCTTGTACCAGATGCTCTGCGGCAACCTTCGCTGCATGCTCTGTTTGCACTTTGGCCTGATCTTTTGCTTCTTCTATGATTTGCGCAGCCCGCAGCGATGCTTTTTCAATGATTTCGTTGGCTTGGTGCTTAGCGCCTTGCAATTCATCAATCACACGGTGCTGAGCCAACTCTAGCTCTCTACGACCACGCTCTGCTGCAGCCAACCCTTCCGCAATTTTTGATTGTCGCTCTGCCAACGCTTTTTGCATCGGCGGCCAAACGAATTTCATGGTAAACCACACGAAACATCCAAACACCAACATCTGTATGATTAAAGTTACATTAATTGACACAGTCAATTCTCCTGCGAATTAAAAAAGCTGCGCCAGCACTCAGTGCTGGGCGACTTTGGAATGACAAAGTAATTACGATCCCACACTAGCCAAAAACGGATTTGCAAATGTGAAGAACAATGCAATACCGACGCCAATCATGGTAACAGCGTCTAACAAACCAGCGACGATAAACATTTTTACCTGCAACATAGGCACCATTTCAGGTTGACGCGCAGCGCCTTCCAGAAATTTACCACCCAGCAAACCAAATCCGATTGCCGTACCTAACGCACCCAAACCAATCAACAATGAAACCGCAATCACTGTCATACTTTGTATTTGTGCTATTACACCTACATCTGCCATGTTTATCCCCTTAATGGATTTTTGTTAATTTAAAAAAAACACCTAATGATCTTCATGCGCCAAACTCAAGTAGACAATCGTCAACACCATGAAAATAAAAGCCTGTAACGTAATGACCAAAATATGGAAAATCGACCAACCCAATGACAATACAAACTGGGTAATCGCTAAAGAAGCCGTACTGATCGGCGTTGACATACTGCCGTGCAAGGTCATTAAAGCGATCAAAATAAAGATCAATTCACCTGCGTATAAATTGCCAAATAACCGCAAGGCCAGAGATATGGGCCTAGAAATCAGGGTTACGGACTCTAAAATAAAGTTAAAAGGGATAAACAATACATGATTGAAAGGTTGCAAAGACAGTTCTTTAGTGAATCCCTTGACCCCTTTGATCTTGATACTATAAAACAAAATCAGGAAAAACACGGACAATGACATCGAAAACGTCAGATTCAGATCTGTGGTTGGAACGACTTTTAAGTAATGAAATCCAAACAACTGAGCAACTGCGGGCAGGATATCTACAGGAAGAATATCCATGAAATTCATTAAAAACACCCAAATAAAAATCGTCAAGGCCAAAGGACCAATCACTTGTGATTTGCCGTGAAAGCAATCTTTGACTTGATTATCAGCAAACACCATGATCCATTCTACAAAATTTTGTAATTTACCAGGAACAGCGGCTGTTGCTTTTCGCGCTGCAAGGTAAAAGAATGTCAAAGCGCAAACGCCTAGAATAACCGCAAAAAACACAGTATCGACGTTTACTGTCCAAAAACCACCGTCTGGGCCCCATTGCATGGCTTTCAGATTGTAAGTCAAATAGGTAAGATGATGTTTGATGTAGTCTGTATTGGATAGCATAATTATTTTTTAACCTATTTCATAATTAATGGCGCAAACCAAACCAGCATTTGCATCCCGATATACGTCCCAAAAAAAATCACAGGGTTCACTGTACATGCAACAAAAACAAAGGAAAATATGACGATCGACAAACCGAACTTCAGCATTTCTCCTTGATAAAAACCTTTTAAAATCAATCGCGCTGATCGTGCCCCTTGGTAGCGGAACAGACGATACGCACGATAGGCATTCGGAATAAAATAAGCGAATGCAGCTAAGCTTGCCGATTTTACGCCTTCCATGCCTGCATAGCAACCTGCAATCACCGTGAACAGTAAGCAGGCCATCAGATCGACGGTTAAAATACGGCGTATACATTGTTTGGGATTGATCAACGAATATCCTCACCCTTTTCGGGCCCAAATTATAAAGCAATATCAAGAGGTCTGCAAGACAAAATGGGCATCTTTTTTTCATGAAGAATGATTTGCCCTCATGCTTGCTAACGAGACATTAAAAAAGCGTCTCCTGTTTCTTGCTGCTTATGTTTTGATTGGGGTTTACCGCGCTATCCGTCATCCTGAGAACAGGGTAGTTGCTCGAATGATCTGGTCTTTTTGCTAACCACCTCTAATTTTCGTATACGATTTTGTCGAACAATGATATCTTTAAACGATCTCATTTTATTGATATTTTATCTATGCCATTACACATTATTATCCTTGCTGCAGGCCTTGGGCAGCGCATGCGTTCAGCCGTCCCCAAAGTTCTGCATCACGTCGCAGGACGATCCATGTTAGAACATGTGATGCATACCGCAGAAGCCCTTAATCCCGAACGTATTCATGTCATCATTGGTCATGCCGCAGGAACCATTCAAGCAGCTTGCTCTCATCTAAAAGTGAATTGGATCACGCAAGCGGAACAGTTAGGTACGGGCCATGCAGTGCTGCAAGCGTTGCCACATATCCCGCCCGAAGCACAGGTACTGGTACTGTATGCCGATGTCCCCCTTTTGCGTGCAGATACCTTAATGCAACTGGTTGACTTGAGTGAAAATAAATCTTTGGGCTTATTGCTGGCGTCTGTCCCTAATCCTTATGGTTTTGGTCGCATATTGCGCGATGAGCACGATCAAATCACGGCTATTGTCGAAGAAAAAGATGCTACCGCATTGCAACGACGCATTACCGAAATCTATTCAGGTATATGCTGCACACTTGCCCAGAACTTACATCGCTGGCTACCGAAATTAACCCAAAAGAATGCACAAAAAGAATACTACTTTACTGACATCATCGCCATGGCTCGCACGGAACACCAAGCCATTGTGGGTTTGCATGTGTCTGATTATCAAGACATCTTAGGCGTCAATGATCGGGTACAATTACAACAAGTGGAACGAATTTGGCAGCAACGCTCAGCACAAGCACTCTTGCTGTCCGGGGTTGGTTTGGCCGATGCCAAACGCATTGATATTCGAGGCACGCTCACATGTGATCAAGACGTATTCATTGATGTGAATACTGTGTTCAAAGGCAAGGTTCACATTGGCGAGGGATCGGTCATCGAGCCCAATTGTGTGTTGTCTAATGTGACTATTGGTGCCCATGCGCATATTTTTGCGTCCAGTGTACTAGAAGACTGTGTGATTGGTGATGCTTGTCATATCGGACCCTTTGCACGTATTCGCCCAGGCACTCAATTGGCAGCGCATTGCAAGATCGGTAACTTTGTAGAAACCAAGAAAGCTGTATTTGGCGAACATAGTAAAGCCAATCATTTGAGTTATTTGGGGGATGTGACCCTAGGCAGCCATGTCAATATTGGCGCAGGGACCATCACCTGCAACTATGATGGTGCCAATAAACATCAAACAACCATCGAGGATGGGGTACATATAGGCTCCGATACACAGTTGATCGCGCCCATCACCGTCGGCAAAAACGCCACGATCGGGGCAGGCAGCACGATTCGTTCCAGTGTTCCACCGGATGAGCTGACCCTCACTGTATCGAAACAAAAAACAATCTATGGGTGGAAGCGCAGGACCAAAATACACCGCGATTAATACAAACTTTAAGTGATTCACCTAGAAGAAACACGACAATTTGGTTGACAAAAAAACACAATGATATAATATCACCGCACACCATGTTGGTTGAGAGCCTTTTATGACTCAAATCGTTGTCAATATTGACCATGTCGTGCAACACATTAGTCGTGTTTTAGAGGCAAAAAAACGGTTAGCATTTGTACACCAATACTTATCCACACCTCAAAACAACCCTGATTTAAATCGATTCTTAAAATTTGCTCAAGCAGAGTACACCAAAAAAATCGCCATAGAATGGCAACTGTATAAGCTGACCCTCCAGGAACTTTATCCAGAGCTACATCAATCGCCTCATGCCAGCCTAATCAGTGCATTGAAGAACCTGCCCAACACCATCAACATCAGCCATTGTACTGGTGAAGTCAAAACAGCTGTGGAAATACTAAAAACGCTGCCAACACAAGACATCTCACTCGACACAAGGTATAGATTTTTATTCAAAAACTGTGACAAAATCTATCTACGCACTATCAATGCTTATGATGATGTGGGAGTGTTTATATATCAGCATCTTAGATTTTTATATGACTTCTTTGTATGTATGAGCAAATTATGCGCCTACTTCTTTCATGGTTTAAACAATCTCATCAGCCACATGCGTGCTGCTATGTTAAGAATGGGTATTGTATTTTCCGCTCTCAGTTTTGTGTTAATCGCAAGCATCATAGGGTTCACAGCAGGACTTGACACACTGCGTCTTGTTTGTATCATAATTTACCTATCTGCAGGCATTTATGCAATAGCACCCACTATTTCCGGCATCTATAACCAATATTTTAAATCCGCATTCGATTTTCAACCCAAGCCACTTCCAGATATGGATACTATCATTCTAGATTTTGGCTGCGTAAAACAACTCCCTTATGCGTCTTCCAAATTACAAGATGAGCATGCAAGGGGGCTTCAATCTATGGGTGTGGTCAACAAATCAGTGGTCAAAGACTTTGAATCCATTGCCTTGATGAGATATCAGCCATTTTTGGTACTCAAATTTTTAAAATCAAATCTGGCGATATCAGATATTTTGGAGTTTATGCTGGGGTTACCTCCTGAAGCATTCTTCGATAACCACTTGGACAGGCTCATCATTGGTATCATCGAAGAATACCATGGTGGAGACGGCCATCGAGCGATTCAACAAGCAATAGATGCCCATGAAGCGGCGCATGCAAGTCAATGCTTTTCTCTGGCATGCATATATCGTTCAGGATTGTTCGGTATCCAAAAAAATCGCGATAAAGCCTTGCAAGCGTTTAAAAAAATTACCAGCAGAGACGACCATTATTTTGACGCACGATTAGAGCTCAGTCACATAATGATGCAAGAAGATTGGCAATCGGCCTATGATCATTGCAACCTTGCGCATCAACTTGCGACAACCTCCTCAGACAAAGAAAGAGCTGATGATTTGAAAGAAGTGCTCTATGGTTTGAAAACTGAAACAATGACCGCACGCATACTGAGCAAAGTTTGCATGAAAGCTGAAACCTCGACAGTGACTCTATCAAGAAGCTACTCATGATAAAGTCGATACCAGCGCTCTGCCAATAACGTTAGATAAGCATGTCTCATGCGCTCCGATAAAAAACTACGTTTGATCAGTTCTGTCCAAATAGGCAAAGAGTCGTGAATAAGCGCCAGGACATCCGTTACTAATGAGGGGTTAATTTGCAATCTTTCCATCGCAAAATAATCAATCAAATCACGGCGTCTTAGATTGTTTTTTCTACCCTGTAGTGGCAATGCCAGTTCTTCTTTTGTGTACAATTGAGCAATTGTTGTGTTAAGCAAATCGTATGCAGGAGATAGCGTAGTCAACTGGTCTCGCGTAATCAGAGAAAAATTTTTCAAATGCATGTCTTCGTTGCCAATGAGGAAATTAAACAATGTCAGTTTCCATAATTTGACCGCTTCTATTTTTGGAAAACTGCAAAATCCCCTGCCTGTGATGAGTTCTGCTACTTTTTCCATGGAACTGTTATATTTGGTGTCACGCCGTAAATTTGATAATTGGGCAAAATCCTCAACAGCATACTTTTTTTTATGCTTGGTACGATCAAACCGTTTGATGAAGTAGGTCATATTGCCATCTTTAGAATACACCAACCCATGTACAGGTACTTCAATACCAATGGTAGCGGCTAAAGTCATTGTTAATGCTTCGTTTTCCGGTAGCTCAGGATAAAACTCACTTTGTGGCTTTAGGATATATTGACCATTTTGATCAACGATATCAAAACACTGTTCTTTGATATTTAATCGCGCACTTAATTTGGTTTGGACACCTTGAATAGACATTTTTCCTGCGCGTGCTATAGCCTCCATGCGTTGCTCAGCAGCACTCAGATTCAAAGGAGCGAGATGTTTTAATTGAGGAGAAAGCGCGCGCAAGCCCCGTCGCGAATATGTTTCTGTGTCGCTAATGTCTTCATACGTCATTGGGCAGCGCTTCATTCTTGTATCTCAATACTGATCGCACCGACAAGATCGTGGCCGACACGTGTTAACTGTCCAAAATAATCGTCTTTATCCAGTTTATATTGGCGTAACAAGGCTTCAAGTAAAATGCCTTCTGGTAATAATCCTTCAAAAAAAGATGGAAATTCCTGGAAGTCGTATTTTTTTTCCGCAATAGGCATTGTTAAGGAAACAGGCGGGCCCGCATAATGGGAAAAATACGTGAATGTATAAGTCATATCCAATTGCTCTTCCAATATCCCTGCTTCAACGCCATGGATGTACACTCGAGCTCGTCTCATGCGTCAGTACCCTTTGTGTGCAAAAAAGGAGGTTTGAATGTCATTTGAATGTTTAATACCTCTAAGACATTTAATAACGTCTGCAACTGAATTGTTTTCTTGCCTTTTTCAATATCAAATACTGCCGTCTTGCCAACCCCAGCCAATTTGGCCAATTCTTGCTGCGACAATCCACTTTTTTTACGATAATACAACACCATGTTAGCAATTTCGTCGGAAACCATGTGATTGCCCTTAATGACTCATATTACTGTTATAGCAGCAATTTTCGCTGAATGATAGGGAAAAAGTGTACGTTAAGGTCTAAAACAGGGATAATTACCGCCAAGGCAGTAAAAAAACACTTATCAGAGGTGACTTGATATAATTAGGATGAAAAAAAATCACTTTTACTTCTATAACAGTAAATTTGTTGTTATTTTTTTAACGTACGCAAACCTCCGGGTCTGCAAGACGCGATCAAGCCTTGTCGTCAGTGTTGATGGTTTTAAAAGGAAACTCACACAAATCACGAATCACACAACTCGCACACTTTGGTTTTCTAGCGATACACACATAACGACCGTGTAATACCAACCAATGATGCGCATGGCGCAAAAATGTGGGATCGATGTGATTCAACAACCCCTGTTCTACAGCAAGCGGCGTTTTGCCTGGCGCCATGCCGGTGCGATTGGCAACACGAAATATGTGGGTATCCACAGCAATAGTGGATTGACCAAACGCTGTATTTAAGATCACATTTGCCGTTTTTCTCCCCACACCAGGCAAGGCTTCCAACGCAGCACGCGTCGAGGGCACTTCCCCCCCGTGTTGCGTGATCAAAAGCTCACAGGTTTGAATAATATGCCGCGCTTTGGCATTGAACAAACCGATGGTCTTGATATATTGTTTTAAGCCCTCTTCACCCAAAGACAGGATCGCATAGGGGGTATCAGCGATAGGAAACAACCGCTGTGTGGCTTTATTGACACTGATATCGGTGGCTTGTGCGGAAAGCATCACTGCAATAAGCAACTCAAAGGGGGATTGATACTCTAATTCAGTCTCTGGATAGGGGTTTTGTGCTTGAAAGCGCTGAAAAACAAGCCGCATCGTTGCCTGATTCATATCACAATTTTGCCTTGACACGCGCCATAGCTGCTAGAATATACGCTTGCTTGGCTTCTTTATCCGCATTATTGTCATTGACCGCGGCAGCCAAACGACGTTTGCTACGATACTGTTGGGTTTTTGAGTCTTCTTCCGCCAACAGACGCACTTGCCTGGCTTCATAGCGAGTTCGCGCCAAATGAGGATCATAGTGGGCTACAGGTAAATCCACCATTTCAATACAATCTACAGGGCAGGGTTCGACGCATAAGCCACATCCCGTACACTCATCAGACAAAACGGTATGCATCCATTTGGCAGCACCCACAATGGCATCGACCGGGCACGCTTGGATGCATTTGGTACAACCAATACACTCCGCCTCACGAATCACAGCGGTCGCGGGCGCACGGGCATCTAAGTGCATTTGGGCTTCATAGGGACTTGGATCAACCTGCAATAACGTGCCTAAGGCGCGCAGGGTTTTTATGCCACCCGGCGGACAGTGATTGATCTCCGCAGTACCTGCAGCCATCGCTTCTGCATAGGGACGGCATCCAGCATATCCGCAAAGACCACACTGAGTTTGAGGTAATACAGCATCGATGTCCTGTGTTCGGCTCACAACAACTCCTAATGATCCGCCAACAGCGCATCAATATGACTTTGCTCAACGCGCGTGATTAAAGGGATAAACGGTTGGATCACGTGTCCCAACAGAGGCTGGTCGACACTTGACCAAACCAAGGGTTCGCACCCTAAAAATTCTTCCACTTTTGCAGCCATTTGGGGTAACACCGGTTTTAAATAAGTCATAAGCACGCGAAACACATTCAATCCCATCGTACAAATCAACTGCACTTGGGGTAATGTTGCTGGGTCCTTGGCCAAAATCCATGGTTTTTCTGCATCAATGTATTGATTGACCCGATCGGCGCACTCCATGATCGTGCGTAAAGCTCTGGCATAATCGCGAGCAACATAAGCAGCGATAATCTCTTCGCGTGCATCAACCAAGGCTTGATATAACTCTGGCTCGGCTAAGGTGGTTGCTAATTTACCCTCAAAGCGTTTCTCAATAAACCCAGCGCAACGGCTGGCAATGTTCACCATTTTACCCACCAAGTCCGCATTCACACGGTGCATCAAATCGGTAAAATTCAAATCCAAATCATCTACCCTACCATTCATTTTGGCCGCGAAATAATAGCGCAGATAATCAGGATGCAAATGTGCCAAATAACGTCGTGCTTCGATAAAGGTCCCGCGAGATTTCGACATTTTTTGGCCATTGATGGTCAAAAACCCATGCGTAAAAATAGCCGTGGGCAATCGATGACCACTACCTGACAACAGGGCGGGCCAGAATAAAGCGTGGAAATACATGATGTCCTTGCCGACAAAATGATACAATTCTGTCTGCGAATCTGGCTCCCAAAACTCTGCAAAGGATTGTCCTGTTTGCTCACAATAGCGCTGAAATGCTGCCATATAACCTATTGGCGCATCCAACCACACATAAAAATATTTGTCCGTGGTGCCTGGAATCAAAAATCCAAAATAAGGGGCATCACGAGAAATATCCCAAGCTTGTAAGCCGGCAGAAAACCATTCGGCCAGTTTGTTAGACACTTCTGTTTGTAACGTGCCGCTCGCGGTCCATTCTTTTAAAAAAGCCTCGTAGCGTTGTAAATCAAAAAAATAATGTTCCGATTCTTTTTCAATCGGCGTAGCACCGGAAATCGCCGAAACTGGGTTTTTTAAATCAATCGGCGCATAAGTCGCGCCACAGGCTTCGCAACTATCGCCATATTGATCCGGGGCATCGCATTTTGGGCAAGTCCCTTTGACATAACGGTCGGGTAGAAAAATATGCTCTACAGGATCGTACGCTTGGGTAATCACGCGGGTATTTATGTCTCCTCTGGCACGTAACCGTTGATATATCTCTGTCACCAACAGTTCATTTTCAGGCGAATGGGTGGTGTGATAACAGTCATACTGGATGCCAAATGCAGCAAAATCTTGTTCATGACTGTCTTGAATCGACTGGGTCAACTCCAAAGGCGTCATGCCCAATTGTTGTGCTTTTAACATAATCGGCGTGCCATGCGCATCATCCCCACAAACCGCGATGCATTCATGTCCCAACATTCTATGTACTTGCACCCAAACATCTGTTTGAATGTGCTCGACCATATGCCCCAGATGCAAATGACCATTGGCATAAGGCAGAGCACTGGTGACTAGCATTTTGCGCCGATTTGTCATAATATAAGACTCTCTGGTTAACTTGATAGCTATTGTGATACTGTGAGCTCAAATGTCACCGTATCATCTGGCATAAAAAGTTAAAATTATCCTGGAAACCTCGGTGGGCATCGTGGTAACGATGCGCCTAAAATATGTCGTTGAGGTCATCTGATTTTTCCTGGATTATACCTTATTTTTGATTTATTTGGCTAATACTCTGACATGACCCCTAAAAAATCACGACTTATTATTGGAATCAGTGGATCCTCTGGGATTATCTACGGCATTCAATGCTTAAAAGCCTTACAACCCTTGCCCATTGAAACCCATTTGATTGTCACCAAAGCAGCGCAATTAACACGAGCCTATGAGACTGATCTCAGCTACACCGAGCTCAAAGAACTGGCTGATGTGACCTATCATCCAGAAGATATTGCCGCACCCATTGCCAGTGGATCTTACCCCACAATGGGCATGATCGTTGCCCCTTGTTCCATGAATACATTGGGTGAAATCGCTCATAGCTTATCCGGCAATCTGTTGTCACGCGCAGCCGATGTGGTTTTAAAAGAACGTCGCCGATTGGTTTTGATGCCCAGAGAATCTCCCCTGCATCTGGGTCATATCCAAAATATGTTGGCGGTGACTCAAATGGGCGGGATCATTTGCCCGCCTGCACCTACTTTTTATCACAAACCACAATCGATTCTCGATTTGGTCAATGACAATGTAGGGAGAATTCTTGATTTATTTGGCATTGATTCAGGACTAAGCCAACCTTGGGGCGAGGGCAGTTGATTCTATCAGGACTTACGCAAAACCTCGATCTCTTCGTTAAGTTTTCTGTCAGTCCTGTCTATTTTAAATGACTCGTTATCCTGGGATGGTTTATCATCGCTCTTAAGGACCCTTGGGACGCCTAGGCTGCACCTCTAAATCTGGCGCCACATCCTGTTTAGAATCCGCTGACTTTGTTTTGGCATCTAAAGGTCTTGAGCAAAGATTCAATCATGGGAGTAGGCTTAAGAATTTTGAGCGCATCCTTGATAAGCTGTGACTGACTGACAATACCTTGAGCACTTTTAGGATTCTTCTGTTGAATGGCCTCATTTAAAGTTCCAATGTCACTGCGTAAGTCACTCGCTATAGTGGCTAATCTTGCCGAGCGCTTACTAACAGCCAAAAATTGTCGCTGATCAGGCAACAGCGACGATTGAAATTTGTTGATCTGTTGATCCAGGGCAGCGAGTTTTTGCCGATATTCAGGCGTGGCATCAAGCCTACCTGTTTTTTTATCTTGATGCCTTTCGATAAGCCGGTCTCTGTCCATCTCTAAATTAATATGTTTATACAAAACGTCTTTATTACTTGGATTGTAACTCCCCACGTCATCCCGAGCGCAGCGAGGGATCTCCTGTCGTGTGGCAC
>CAZVEH010000041.1:0-20302 GCA_964625775.1 uncultured Legionella sp.
GAATCATCCTGATATTGCCACAAGTCTTGATAACCTAGGAAGCGTGTATGACTCTCAAGGCAATTACCCCAAAGCCATAGAATATTATGAGGCCTCATTAGCCATGAAGCGTTCGATTCATGGTGAAACGGTGAATCATCCTGATATGGCCGCAAGTCTTAATAACTTAGGACTTGCATATAACTCTCAAGGCAATTACCCCAAAGCCATAGAATATTATGAAGCCTCATTAGCCATGATGCGTGCGATTCATGGTGAAACGGCGAATCATCCGGGTATTTCTATAATTTTTGATAACTTAGAGCGAGCTAGGGCTAAGTTAAATGATTCAAACAGGACACCAAAAAGGGGCATTATCTCTGAGGATATGAAGCGAGTTATTTCTGAGAATAATTCAAATAAGGCAACTAAAGAAGGTTGTACAGCAATGCATTGTTGTGTTTGCGTCTCTTGTTGCCCATGTTTGGTCGTTTATGCAGCGTTAGATTCATGTGGATTTTTTGCAAAAAAAACCCAGGCTAATATTACGGCTCAATCTGTGAATATAAAAGATGATGCAAGCAGTGCTAAAAACCCAATGCTAGAGATGAGCATGCAGCGCTAAATTGAGATTAATTTAATGATAATTGTGATTTCGCCCTGGGAAATAGGGCGCATATTCTTGAATGCGAATTTCTGTGCGTCATGATTTAATGCGCTTTTGACGTTGCTGATTTTCATGTTTTTTTATCGACACTAGCAGTGTGATTAATCTGATAAATCACACTTTTAATATCCGCAGGCGCCAATCCATCGTTTAGCGGCAATGGTATTCTAACTTTATAAAGCTCTCCGCCATTGACTAATATAAAGGCCTGTCCCTTAGGCAATGTCATGATATCTGAAACTTCAATCATGGGAGCATTGGTGGTTTGCACGCGGTCTTCGTTGGTTGTGTTGAAATAAATACCTTCTTCCCCATGCGGTGTGTCGTTGACCATGGATACTTGTGTATGACCAATAACGCCAACTTGCGGTAAATTTTTGACGAGTAAATTGGCGGTTTCTTCATTCTTAACCCGCATCATGATGAGGGTGTTTAGATTACCCTCGGTTACTTCAGCTCTTGCTTTTGAGCCTAGTGCCACTTCTAAATCTTGTTTGGTTTGTGCGTAGGCTGTGATTTGAAAACCGGCGCCACCTGCTTTGTTTAGGATTTTCACAAAAGAGTCTTGGATGATTTCTGATAGCTCATCACAATGTAGATTTAGACGATAATTGGCATGACTTTCTTTGTATAGTTTGCCTGCGGTTGAAACCAAGTCTGAGAGCAATGCTTTGCCGACTGCTTGGGCAACATTAGGATTGGTTAGGCTGTCTAAGCCGATATAAATTACTTGTTTTTGTTTGATGGCGCTCATGAGTTCGATTTCACAATCACTGTGTTGAAAGGAGAAAAGATTAGAAGCATTGCTTTTATTGATTTCTGATAAGACGGGCCCAACCGATGCGGTGATTTTATCGTAATAGTGTTTATCCAATGTTGCTGCATCAAATAAATTTTGAAAATGGAATAACTTTAGGTCTTTGTGTATATGGTGCGCTCGGAGGGACTCGAACCCCCGACACCTTGGTTCGAAGCCAAGTACTCTATCCAGCTGAGCTACGAGCGCAGAGAGTGGGACTGTTTGATGTAAATTGGTGGGCCGTGTAAGAATCGAACTTACGACACAAAGGTTAAAAGCCTTCTGCTCTACCGACTGAGCTAACGGCCCGGTAAAAAGCGATAATACCGGAAAAATTTGAAATATCAACAGGACCATGTGTAAAAGATCTTGTTTGGTTTATTTGGTGGGCCGTGTAAGAATCGAACTTACGACACAAAGGTTAAAAGCCTTCTGCTCTACCGACTGAGCTAACGGCCCGCAAATAGGGGGATATTGTATCGAAAGTTCTCCTGGTTTGTCGACCATTATTTTACATTATTGATCGTCTTTCAAGATCTAATGCTTGTTCTAATTGTATGCGTGGTGAAAATTAGCATATAATGGCCTTTTTCACTGAGGGCTATTGTGGATTGTTTGTTTTGTAAAATTGCTCAAGGCCAGATCCCTGCTCAAGTAGTTTATGAAGATACTGAGATTATGGCGTTTCGTGATATTGCGCCTCAGGCACCCACTCATATTTTGTTGATTCCAAAAGTTCATATTGCCACCATCAATGATGTGGATACTCATCATGCTGAGCTCATGGGGCGATTGATACTCAAAGCGCGGCAATTGGCTGTCGAACAGCAGTGCGATGATTCAGGGTATCGTTTGGTTTTTAATGTCAATCAACACGGCGGACAAGCTGTGTATCATATTCATTTACATCTTTTAGGTGGGCGGCAAATGGTTTGGCCACCAGGATAATATTTTTTATAGGATACTTAATTTTATGCAACAATCATTTCGACATATCATACAAGAGTTGGGTGAAGACATAACTCGGGAAGGGTTGCGTGATACGCCTGAGCGGGCAGCAAAAGCTCTTCAATATTTGACCAAAGGCTACCAAGAAAGTTTAGATGAGATCATCAATGACGCTTTATTTGAGTCAGATATGAACGAAATGGTGATCGTGAAGCATATCGAAATGTATTCCTTATGCGAGCATCATTTGTTGCCTTTTTTAGGTACCTGTCACGTGGGTTATTTGCCCAATGGAAAAGTATTAGGCTTATCAAAAGTTGCTAGAATTGTCGATTTCTTTGCGCGGCGCTTACAAATTCAAGAACGTTTAACGGCTGAAATTGCACATTGCATTGCAGAGATCACTGGGGCTAGAGGGGTTGCAGTGGTCATGGAAGCCAAACATCTATGTATGATGATGCGTGGCGTAGAAAAACAAAACTCTGTGTTGACCACGTCCGTGATGTTGGGTGAGATGCGGGATAATCCCAGCAGTCGTTTAGAGTTTTTAAATCTGATTGGTTAAGGATCGGTTGTGGCGCATAATCATCGTTATCATCAAGCCAAAAATATCACATTGATCGGTGCAGGGGTTAATGTTTTTCTCGGGATCATTAAAGTCGTCGGAGGATTTTTTTTCTATTCGCACGCGTTGATTGCGGATGGATTGCATTCTTTTTCCGATTTGTTTACGGATACGATGGTGCTTTTTGCGTCTAAATATGGCAATCAAGATGCGGATGATGAGCATCCTTACGGTCACCAACGCATTGAAACGGCGGCAACTTTGATGTTGGCTTTGCTGTTGATTTTAACAGGCATAGGTATTGCATGGGACTCTTTCGGGCATATATTACACGCATCGGTGCAAACACCTAGCAAGCTGGCGTTGCCCATTGCTTTTTTCTCTATTGTGGCCAACGAAGCTTTATTTTATACCACAAAACGTGTTGGACATCGCATCCAATCCCCACTGATACTTGCCAATGCCTGGCATCATCGCTCTGATTCTGCTTCATCTGGGATTGTACTAGTAGGGATTCTTGGCAGTTTATTCGGGTTTCCTTTTTTAGATCCTTTGGCCGCCACTTTGGTAGGTGGTTTGATCGTTAAAATGGGCCTGGATTATGGTTGGGATAGTGTCAAAGAATTAGTCGATACGGGTGTTGAACCTGAACAGATAGAAGAGATCAATCAGATCATCAATCAAGTTGATGGAGTTTGTAAAATTCATCAATTACGTACCCGAAAAATGGGCAATGATATTCTGATTGATGTTCATATTTTAGTTTCACCCTTTATTTCTGTATCCGAAGGACATCATATTGCACAAAACGTGCATGCTCATTTGATGCGCTCCATGGTTCAAGTGAAAGATGTCACGGTGCATGTTGATCCTGAAGATGATGAATTATTCGCACCTTCTCGTGATTTGCCGAGTCGAGCTACCATAGAAAAAAATCTATTGAATCAATGGTCCGAGCGTTTTTCACACATACATGCTTATACTTTGCACTATTTGGATGGAAAAATTACGATTGATATTATATTAGATGAAGAGTTTGATCGATGGTCAGAGTTAAGTGATATGATTCGCCAGGATTTATCGAATCATCAAAAAATTGTCAGTATTTGTTTGTTAAAGAAAAAGGATCATCTATGACCTCAGGGGCTCTTAAGGTATTTTTTGCGATCAGTGTGGTCGCAGTAATCTTGTTGGCAGGATGGTATCCTTTCAAAAAGCGTCTTAAAAAATCCGAATCCATGGATTTTCCTATAGGCGAAACTTTGGCAACAGGTGTTTTTCTTGGCGCAGGTTTATTGCATTTGCTGCCTGAATCTGCCCTAGAGTTTACCAAACAAGGCTATCAATATCCTTTGGCTTATCTGATCACAGGTTTGGTTTTTTTAGTATTTTTGTGGTTTGAGCATGTGGGTCGAGAATTATACCATCATCAAAATCGCAGTCATCCTGCATTTGCTTTATTGGCATGGGTGATGCTGTCTGTTCATTCATTGGTATTGGGTACTGCTTTAGGATTTAGTCAGGATTATTCTTTGGCGATTATGCTATATTTGGCGATCATCACGCATAAATGGGCAGAGAGCTTTGCGATTGCAATGCAATTGGCACAATGTTCTTTGAGCATGGTAAAAAGTGTTGGGTTGTTTTTGATATTTGCACTGATGACGCCTTTGGGGATTTATTTGGGCTGGTACCTGGGGCATGGGGTCCATACGCAAACTATTTTAGATCCTATTCTAATTGCTATTTCAGCGGGTACGTTTCTCTATTTAGGTACCTTGCATGGTTTAGAACAATGTGTCATGGTAGAACGATGCTGCAATTTACGCTATTTTAGTTTTGTCATTATTGGCTTTTTGTTAATGGGGTCGGTGGCTCTTTATATCTAGGACACCCCCTGGTATTGTGATCCGTTTTGAAGTGAAGATTGTTGATACATTCAGGGAAAGATTGTATGAAATGGATGCGAATTTGTTTGGGACTGATTGCATTGTACGGCTGCCATGTGTCTTATGCAGAATCTGTAGTGATTGGCGTTGATCAGAATAATCCGCCGTTGTCGATGCGAACTGATAGCGCCGATCATTTCATAGGATTTGAACTGGATATCATGAATGAGATATGTACAAGATTACGCTTAACCTGTACCTATCAAGCTGTGATTGCGAACCACATCATCACCGCATTAGAATCAGGGAAAATTGATTTGGCCCTTGATACCATCATTATCCCTGATTTTCGTTTATATGGGCTTATTTTAAGCCTGCCTTACTTGCCCAGTAATGGGAAATTTATGGCCTTGAAAAATTCTTCGATCAAAACCATTGCTGATATTCAGAGTAAAAGGATTGGAGTGCGTTTGGGTGCATTTCAAGTGAATCTTGGCGCAGATATGTATATTAAAAAATTATTTAATCAACCACTCACTATCAAAAGTTATCTCACCATGTCGGAGTTATTAGCGGCTTTGAATGACAATGACATTGATGTGATTTTTGCGAACCAATTTGGTGTCAACTATTGGTTTAATGCCAATAAAGACATGTATAAATTTATTGGTGAATCGATCGAAATTGGTAATGGATATGGCATTATGTCTACGCCCAAATATCAAAAATTAATGTTGTCCATCAATGACTGCATTCAACAAATTATGGCTGATGGTACGTATGACATGATTTATCAGCGATATTTTACCCAGTTTCAGTGATTGCATACGGACGAAGTTTTGTGATTCAGTCGAAATTAGACTAACATGGACACTTTTATCCTCTCTGGTTTTTAAAAGCGAATGAAAAAAGGTTTATTACTGATAAATTTAGGCACGCCAAAGCAACCTACGTTAGGCGCTGTGTGGCAATATCTTCGCATATTTTTAGCCGATAAACGGGTGATTACTCTACCCGCTGTGTTGCGTTATGTGTTGTTATATGGCTTTATCTTGCCGTTTAGAATATCCAAAACCAAACACGCCTATCAGGCGATTTGGACCGAACAAGGTTCGCCGCTGCGGGTTTATGGGGAGTTGCTTTGTCAAAAACTTCAGGAGAAGTTGGGAGATACTTACCAGGTTGCCCTGGGTATGCGTTACGGATATCCGAGTATTGAATCTGCTCTAAACCGCTTAGAGGCTTGTGAACATCTTACGATTTTGCCGTTGTATCCTCAATATTCTTCTGCTGCGACCGGGTCTAGTTTAGAAGCCGTATTAGAGAAAATTGCTAAAAAAAATGCGGTGCCTGCTTTGACTGTGATACGCCAATTCTATGACCATCCTGCTTTCATTAAGGCACAAGCTAGGCTGATCACATCGTACCTTACCGACTTTGATATGCTGATTTTTTCTTATCATGGCTTACCAGAGCAGCATTTGCTGCAGCAGGGGTGTGCTAAGATTTGTACCAAGGCATGTGACACCTCTTCACGCCCAGTGAGTGATTGTTATCGGGCTCAGTGTTATCAAACATCAACCCTATTGGCGCGCAAATTGGAATTGTCACCACATCAATATACGACAGTGTTTCAATCAAGACTTGGGCGCACACCATGGATTCAGCCTTATCTGGAAAATGTGTTGCGGGAACTGGCTGCTGGACAAACGAAACGCATTGTCATTGCTTGCCCTTCGTTTGTGGCCGACTGTTTGGAAACTTTAGAGGAAATTGGTCTGCGTGCACGCGAGTTTTGGCTGGAACTAGGCGGAGAGGCGTTGACCTTGGTCCCATGTTTGAATGCGGAAGATGATTGGTGTGACGCACTTGCGAGTATCACAAGCCAAGCCATCGAATAAAGCGATGGCTGGTTCTGATTTGGATGGAAGATTGATTGTCAAAACGAATGGTATACGAGTCTTCAGCAGAGGCTAGATTGCTATAATGTTGTACATCCATAATTTTCCCCAAATTGATTTTGTTCATTTCCGTCGCATAATACCCTCGAGTCATGATGATGTGCGGAACGACGAAGTAAATCTCTTGAAATATACTGGGATTTTGCTGGTTTTGTTCTAGCAGTTGATCGAATTCAGTTTTAGATAGGGCGATATATTCTTGTTGTTCAATTTGTCGACGCAGCATGCGTTTTAATGGGGCATTCGTATGAAATAATACGTTGTATCGCTCAGCAGGCATGACCAAAATGGCTTCGGTTTCATGATATTTGTTTTTTTTCTGCAGCTGCGCCAGTAACACATCTTCAGGGGCTTCGGATTCTTGTAGGGTTGGGATTGAGTGATTATCTGTTTGGATCAATAATGGATTCGCTTCTCGCCGTAGAAATTTGGATTTTTTAAACCATTCCTCATTGGGATAATACACCACGACCAAAGTTTTGTCTTTGATGCTATTGATGATTGGGGTTACGAGTTCGTCTGGTACCGCTGGACAACCCCAACTGCGACCAGCGCGACCATATTTTTGGATAAAGGACTCATCGACATACCAGCCACCATGCATCACAATAGCGCGCGACTCTGCATGATCATTAAATCCATTGTCCAGTCCATCCAATTTTAAAGATAATCCGTGTCGTCCGTAGTACGGTTTATCAGTGCGATACACGCCAATGGAACTTGCTTTGCTATCGAAGCGATTTGAAAAGAAATTGGTTTGCAAGGTACCGGATTTGATGCCGTGTGACACATAAGTATGAAATAAAACTTGTTGTGCGTTTAAATCCAGAACCCACAGTCTTTTTTGATTTGCAGGAATGGAATAATCAATCAAGGTGATAACTTGTTGATGTTCAATCTGATTGGCATCTGCATACTCTAGAATAGTTTCTAACGCTTCAATCACTTGAGGGTTGAGATCGTATCCGCTTTGATACAGCCAAGCGCTAAGACGTCTGTTCTGAACCTCAGGGGATGTCGCTGGTGTATCTGTTATGATTTCTACAGCATTTTGAAGTGCATGAGCAGTAGCATGGGGAACATCCGAAATATACGGGTAGGGTATTTCATCAAAGGCATATAAGGCAAGAGTGGAGATCAGTAGTAGGTTACCCCACATGATCTGTCCTTAAAAAGCAGTGTGTGTTTTATAAATATAGCTCAGGATAAGCGGATATGAGAAAAATAAAAAAATAAAATTAGGGCGTGCTGACAATTGCTCACTCACGGCTACTTGCCTCGGATTGTTTGCATCGTTCAGGCGCGCTTCGCCTGAACGTAGTCAAACAGAACATGCCAACTGATTCAAGGGCAATTTTTAATTGCCCAGTTTCAGCGGGCTATCCAAGAGTGGCATTAAAACGGAATATCATCATCCAATTCTTCAAAAATTTCTTGAGGAGCGCTGCTGGGCGATGGGGCGGATGCTTGGGGGCGGCTGGTTTGTGCCGGTTGATAGGCTTGTTGTGCTGGCATATCTTGCGAGCCAGTTGCCATGCCTTTGCCGTCTAACATTTGAATATCAGAGGCTACAATTTCGGTGGTATAACGATCTTGGCCCTGTGGATCTTGCCATTTGCGAGTTCGCAAACTGCCCTCAACATATAATTTTGATCCTTTGCGCACGTATTCGCCAACGATTTCTCCAAGGCGATTGAAACAAACCACGCGATGCCATTCGGTGCGTTCTTGTTTTTCCCCTGTTTGTTTGTCTTTCCAGGCTTCTGTGGTGGCTACAGAGATGGTGGCCACTGCGTTGCCATTGGGCATATATCTAACTTCTGGGTCACCGCCAATGTGACCAATTAAAATGACTTTGTTTACGCCTCTTGCCATAGGATTCTCCATATTTGCGATAGGTTAGGGCTAAAGTATACCCAATTTTTGCGGAAGATCGAAGATGTGGGAGGAATAAACACGAAACTTAACCAAGCGATCTTGCCTGTAAGTAAGTCTTGTTTGATTCTTGTGGGTAGGTTGAGTAAGATGCCCGAAATTAAATGACTATGGTGTAAAAATGTCTTTTGATGGTTCTGAGTGGTTGTTCGATTTTGATGAGGATGAAGCCAAAGAGTGGATGCTCCAAAGTCCGTTAAAGCAGATGGAAGAGAGGTTAGAGCCTACCGATATGCCTGTTTTTTATGAGCCTCCAATTATCCCCAATTCTCTAGTGGATTTGATAGATGATCCTCATGCATGGGAGTATTTGGGCGAAGGGACCTACAATCGGGTTTTTCACTCCAAAAAAATGTATGCATTGGGTGAGCACAGCCATGTGCTTGTGAAAAAAGAAAGTTTTCCTAGCAATGTTATTTTTCTGCATCGTACAACACAACAGCAGTGGACATTTTTGTATGCTGGAAAAACATATGGGTGTGATCTATCGGCTCAGGGACTGACTTTATTTCGTTATGAAACCTATGACCAAGACCCTGACCTGGTTTTACCTGCACGAGAACCCATCGCATATTTTTTAGTGCTCGGTTGTGAAGGATTTTACTGCGTGGATTTGTCGTTTCGTGAAAAGCCCTTTGTGGTGAGTGCGGACAAGTCTGAACTGACTCGCATCAAACAAATATTGGCCGATGATTCTCGTGATGCACGCAGTCATTCTTATAAATTAACCACAAAAACTTTGATGAACCTGCAAAAAGCTTGCACTCAATTACATTTTGAGTGCGAGATCACCCCCGTCATTTATAATCAAAAAGACCGTGCAGTCAAACTATTAAACACTTTTTATCCTGATTTGCCCGTGTTCAATTCGGGTGAGACGACTCTGGTGATGCCTTATTTTGGCCAAGATCCCAGTACGAAAGAGATCATTGATGAAATGATTCGACTTTTTACAGAACACCAACGAATTGTAGCCGATGGTGTCATTCGAGATAACTTTAAAAAAGACGATCACCGAACGTATTTGATTGATACCGATATTGTTGTGCGTATGGATAACGATACCAATCGTCTTTCAAGGGCAAGTTATGAAATTTGGGATGGCATCATTAAGGAGCAGCCAGACGAGGGGCAGTGTATTAACAGTTATGAAAAATTTTTGAAAAGTTACGAATGGCGCTCACCTGAAGAAAACGAGATTTATAATGCATTATGCGCACTTTACTATTTGCACGATCAAATCTTAGATCGTTCGCTGTGTCCTTCTATAACACCGCAGCTTTTGAAATGGGTTTCTTTTTTTGAGCAGGGGCAGTTTTCTTTGACCGTAGCTGATCTCTATATGATGCAGAAAGACGAAGAGCCTGTGTGTGATGTGTCTAAGTACTTTGACATGCTTGAATCCTTTATTGAAAAAAATCAGCAACAGATCATTAAGGATTTTTTGTTATATTTATCCAACCATAAGACTATATTATATCAGATTTTGCACGAGTGTTGCCCGGGTACCTTGTTAACCTTGGCAGTAAAAAAGGCTGATATTGACACAGTGACTCTTTTGTTACACTACGAATCCGATCCTCGCGTGCATGATCTGGTACAAGACCCTTACGATGCACTAGATTGGGCCATTAGGGTTGCGAATTGGGATATCATTGAGCGTTTGGTAAATTCTATCAAGACGTTTGAAGAAGTAAACGTCTCCGCTCATCGTATGTGGAAACAAGCAGAAAAAGTGAAATGTTCCAGCCAAAAAGTGGTGGACGACATGAGAGAACTTAACCAGACCCTTCGATTTCAAGAGCATCTCAAGGACATTTACGAATTGTTTTCTCCTCAATATTTATGCGTCACTCAATGGGTTGATGCGCTATTTGCTGCTGAACGAGCATTTCTGTTAAGTCATACTTGTGATTCAGCCACAAGAACAAAACGATTTATACAAACGTGTGAGCAATTGATGATAAATCGAGATTTAGCGGCAATTGTTAAAAAAGAAGATATCATTTTGATAGAGCAGACTATCGGTAAATTAGAATCCGCGTTATTCTCGTTGAGAGAATCAACTTCACACTGTCGCCTGTCCTAGAGCAAGAGACCCCAGTCAAAACGGATTACTGACTGACATGCGCCAGACAATAGATAGGAATACTATGGATAATTTTCCTTATTTACTGGCCTGCAATCGCATTCAAGGCCTTGGACCACGTAGAATTGCTCTGTGTTTACAACACTGGCCTCGTTTGGCCGATTTATTTCATGCGCCACTCCATGAACTCAAACAATTGGGATTGCCGGAAGCGGTTGCGCAAAGTATTGTGGCATTTGACATGCGCGATATAGATGCTGATTTGACCTGGATGCAATTGCCTGATCATCACATTTTAACTTGGGATTCTGCGCATTATCCGCCGCTTTTGGCAGAAATTTATGATCCGCCGCCTATTTTATATGTGCGGGGTGATCTGAATTGTTTGCAACAACCCAGTATTGCTATGGTGGGTACCAGACATCCCAGTGTGATGGGCGCGGAAACAGCTTGGCAATTTGCCCACGAGCTGGCGCAAACCCCTTTGGTGATTGTCAGTGGGTTAGCATTGGGGATTGACGCTAACGCGCATCGTGGGTGCTTGGCTGCAGGTGGGCAAACTGTCGCGGTCATGGGTACGGGAATGGAACATATTTATCCTTATCGCCACCGAGCGTTGGCTGATCAAATTGCGGCACAAGGGGCTTTGTTGAGTGAATTTCCCCTCAATAGCCCTCCTAATGCTGGACATTTCCCCCGAAGAAATCGTATAATATCAGGCCTTTCTTCAGCCACTTTGGTGATTGAGGCAGCAGTTAGATCAGGTTCGTTGATTACGGCAAAATTTGCAATGGAGCAAAATCGAGAGGTATTTGCAATTCCTGGCTCTATTCATCATGTTCAGGCACGAGGATGCCACCTGTTATTGCAACAAGGAGCAGGTTTGGTGATGTGCGCACAAGATGTCAGACAAGGGATGGGGTTATTGCAAAGTCTTCCTCCAAAAGACGTACCAATTATTTCAAAGGTATGCGACAATCATAATTTGTTGTCCTATATCGGGTTTGAAGTGACAACAATCGATCTTATTGTTGATCGCAGTGGTCTTGTTTTAGACGATGTTTTATGCGGAATCGTGGAGTTAGAGTTGCAGGGTTGGATTCAATTGGTTCCAGGTGGCTATATGAGGTGTCGATGATGAAAGCTAGCTTATTTGAAATTTTATTAAGTTTGTTTGAGAAAACTTTGACTCAGCTTAAAGAAAAACAAGAGCTGACTGATGTTGTGCTGCGTGAAACCATTTCGACCGAAGCCAAAGTTGGTTTAGAGATTAAAGTGGTCAAGGAGGCGAGTCCAACAGCGATGCGCGTATTTTCACTTGACGAACAAATGAAACTGACCAAAGCAAGTTATCAATTTATTATGCGTCTCGGTGCGCTGGGTGTTGTGCCTAACCATACCCTAGAATTGGTGATGAACCGGTTGTTTTTTTCTGATTCAAGATATGTTTCTTTACAGGAAACAAAATGGACCATTCGTAATACTTTGGCTCAAACACTTGACCCGATTCAGTTGGCTTTTCTTGAGCTTGTCTTGTATTTTAAAGAAGATGGATTATCGTTACACTAGAGATTAAGCATTTTTCTCGATAATTTTCAACTTATTCTATAGTTTAGTTTACCTAATTTGAGTATCATCTCGCACTTTCGAGCATGAATGATGTGTTTGTGATGATGCTTGTGTTTATAGAAGGTTAGTTTATGTCTAAGTATGTGGTTGTCGTTGAATCTCCCGCAAAATGCAAAACCATTCAAAAATACCTAGGGGATGATTACGAGGTATTGGCCTCATATGGCCATGTGCGTGATTTGCCAGCCAAAAAAGGTTCTGTTGCCCCTGAACATCAATTTGCAATGACGTATCAACCTATTGAACGCAATGCTCGCCACGTAGATGCTATTGCTAAAGCATTAAAGAAAGCTGATGTTTTATTGTTGGCAACGGATCCTGATCGAGAGGGAGAGGCCATTTCTTGGCATGTTCAAGAACTGATGGCAGGACGGAATTTATTAAAAAACAAAACGGTACAGCGCATATTTTTTAATGAAATTACCAAATCTGCACTGCAAGAGGCCATTGCACATCCTCGTGTTATTTCAATGGACTTGGTGAATGCACAGCAAGCGCGGCGTGCTTTGGATTATTTGGTTGGATTTAATTTATCGCCATTGCTGTGGAAAAAAATACGTCGGGGTCTCTCGGCTGGACGGGTACAAAGTCCTGCACTGCGTTTGATTGTAGAGCGAGAAGAAGAGATTGAGCGTTTTGTGGCTCAAGAGTATTGGCAGATTATCGCTCAATGCGATTATACAAGCACGAAATTTGAAGCGCGATTGACACAGCTTCACCAAGAAAAAATGCAGCAATTTACGATCACGCAAGGCAAACAAGCTGAAGAAGTCAAAGCCCAGCTTTTGATGCAAGCAAATGGTGTGCTGGAAGTGGTTTTGGTTGAGAAAAAACAACGCAAGCGCAACCCATCTGCACCGTTTATTACCTCGACTTTACAACAAGAAGCTGCGCGCAAACTAGGATTTACAGCTAAAAAAACCATGATGGTGGCACAGCAACTGTATGAAGGGATTGATATTGGCTCTGGTACTATGGGGTTGATCACGTATATGCGTACCGATTCGGTGAACCTTTCTAACGAAGCCATCGAGGAAATTCGGGCCTATATTCCTGTGCATTATGATGAGTCTTATTGCCCTAAAGCACCGAGAGTATTCAAATCAAAATCCAAAAATGCTCAAGAAGCGCATGAAGCGATTCGACCAACGTCGATTAAGCGTAACCCAGACATGCTGGCCAAAGCGTTAACCCCCGATCAATTGAAATTATATACCTTGGTTTGGAAAAGAACATTAGCGTGTCAAATGGCAGAGGCTTTATTAGATACGGTTGCAATTGATTTAAAAGCTGGAGATGGCTTATTTCGTGCAAATGGTTCTACCATCGCTTTTCCAGGCTTTCTTGCCGTTTATGAAGAAGGGCGTGATGACACGCAAGATGAAGCAGGCACTCTTTTGCCCCCTTTGACCAAAGGGGATCGTGTACATTTATTGGATATTGAGGCTAATCAGCATTTCACTGAACCACCACCGCGTTATTCTGAAGCTTCTTTGGTAAAGGCTTTGGAAGAGTTTGAGATTGGACGACCTGCAACCTATGTGTCTATCATCAACACCTTGCAGCAACGCGAATATGTGATTGTGGATAAAAAACGATTTTTCCCCACGGATGTGGGTCGGATTGTCAGTCGTTTTTTAACGGAATATTTTACGCGATATGTAGATTATCAATTCACAGCGGGGCTTGAAGATACCCTGGATGCTGTTGCGCGTGGCGAAAAAGAGTGGGTGCCCGTTTTGAATGAATTTTGGCAGCCTTTTATTCAACAAGTTGATCTGATCGATGAACAAGTCCAACGCAAAGATGTCACAACCGAACTTTTGGAAGAAGCTTGTCCCAAATGCACCAAGCCTTTGGCTATCCGTCTTGGGAAACGTGGGCGCTTTATTGGATGTACTGCTTATCCTGAATGCGACTACACCAAGGATCTGGCGAATGGTTCATCGGAGTCGTCTGAACCGGAACTGGTAGAAGGGCGGGTTTGTCCGGAATGCACACATCCTTTACATATCAAAGCGGGTCGATATGGTAGATTTATTGGTTGTAGCCATTATCCAGAGTGTAAATTCATTGAACCATTAGAAAAACCAATGGATACGGCAGTGCTTTGTCCAAAATGCCAATCTGCTAATATCGTCAAGCGAAAATCAAGAAAAGGTAAGATTTTTTATTCTTGTGGTGCTTATCCTAAATGCGATTATGCTTTGTGGAATGAACCCATTGATCAAGCGTGTCCTTCTTGTGCTTGGCCATTATTGACCGTCAAAGAGACCAAACGGTCTGGGAGGCAGATTCTATGTCCTCACCCTGGTTGTGGCTATACCAAGGCCGAATGAGTTCCTTAGGTCATTTTACTTGAGGGCAATGGTTTACACGTTCGGGTCGGGTGACGTCGACTGATCCACAGGGATTCCAAGGCGAGTATTGGTAAACTTTGGAAGAGACTACGATGTCTTCAGGTTCGTTAATGATTTGTCCCTCTGTATAAATGCAAGAGGTCAATACTACGATCATAGGCATTAGGAGAAGCGATCTCATATTTTACTCCAGTGTGCTAGAATGCCACTCATCCTTAAAGTTAAACATGTTTTACGTGAGCAGGGAAGTATTTTCGTACAGATATTTGCTATCGAATGAAATAAATATGACAAAATCCAACACATTTTCTGCACGACTCAATCTTTGTTTAGATAAACTAGGGTTTCCACCTAAGCATTGTGGTCGTATTCAGCTTTTAGCTGATATGGTGGGTTTGACTCATCGAGGTGCAGGAAAATGGTTAAGTGGCCAATGCTGTCCTCCAACGGGGAAATTTCCGCTATTGGCCAAACAATTACAGGTTAATGAATTTTGGCTTCGCACAGGGGAAGGCCCTATGTGCGCATCAGATCCGGTTTTCTTCGAACAAAGCTCATTAGGTTCGTCACACGATGTGCCTATGTATGCCTTGTCCCATATGCTGCAAGCTGATAAAACTCCCAGCCACACGATAACCTGCATTTTGCCTTATTCAAGTGATTTTTATGGTATTGTGTTGAAAAACGATGCTATGACGCCGAGATTCCCGATGGGGAGTGTGATTGTGTTTGATGCCAGCGCGATACCCAAAGACGGAGATTTTGTTTTGGCAGTTGATCCAAGTCGACCTGAACCCGTGTTTAGACAATTGCTATTAAAGGATGAAACACCGTATTTACATGCGTATAATCCTAAATTTGAACGATTGACCCTAGGTTCAAAAGACCAGGTGTTGGGTAAATTGATCCAATCGATTGTTTCTTTTACGTGAGTGAGAGATAAGACGCCGCATCCCTGCAGCGGTACAACGCGGTGGTATGTTGCGCTTCCTGCGCAATGACGTCCTGTCGAAACTACCATCCCCTTGATGCATACTATAAGTGTTTCATAATTTGATGTCACTGCCTAAAATGATGACAGTGATGCAAGAAATATCTCAATTTATGACGTAGATATCACTCTCACCTAAAAGGTAGACAACTTAAAAAAGAATAGAGGGGCATGTCACAGGGTTGAAGTTGCAAGCCTCTATCAGCGTAGAGATTTTCGGCTTTCTGTCTTTGGACTAAGGTTTGCCGTGCTGTGGTCATCAGCAGCACACGGGCATGCATGGTTTTTAGCGGCACTGTCATCAGCCAATCGCAGTGCAACCTTGAAGTGATGGGATAGATGGAGGACCAAAACTCATAAGGATCGAGAATCGCCCCGAACTGATATTGAGTCATCTGAGTGCGCTGAAATAATCCTTGTGTATTGGGGCTGGCAATCTCTAAGTCATGGGCAGCGATATGAAAACGAGTCCCAGAATTAGGAATGATATGGTGAAACGGTTTGTGTTTGATATCAATCAATCCAGGCCATGTTGCAGCTGTCAAATCTGGAGAGACCAGCGCACGTAGAAAAATTAAAAAATCCGTGGATGTGACGCATTGGTGAGCGATCAAATTTTGTTTGAAGCGGGCGACAATAGATTGGCGGCAATGTTCTAAGGTCTTATCTTGTTGGGGGTTGTTTTTTATCGAGACAAAAAGATAATAATGAGGATTGTGAGTGGGTGGGTATTGATAATGATGACGATGTATCATCAGGGTACAATTGAAAGTATGCTGCGTGTGTTCTAAAATGATGCTATGAATCTGGTCGATATCGCCCCTTTGTTGCACATCAAATCGTATCCCAAATCCAAGGGAATCTTGATTTAAAAAGATAAACTCTGTGTTCATGCTGCGATAGGGCAATAGATCTCTGATGGCGTCTGTTGATAACACTATGCCGTCAAAAGGTGAATAAGGCACGAATGCTTCCTTGGTTGGCTTGTAGAATATTCCATTTGGCGGCGATTATGATATGCTTCTTATCGTTTGTAAATAATTGGTCACTATTCAGCACCTGGTGTTAAGCATTGTGGTGAATAGATGCATAAAGAGAAGGTGGTGTGATATGCCGACATTTGATATTGTGTCTGAAGTCAATGAAGTAGAACTTCGACACGCTGTAGAGAATGCCAGTCGTGAAATAGCGACACGGTTTGATTTTCGAGGAGTTGAAGCTTCGATTGAATTAAAAGAATTGACTGTGACTTTAAAATCGGAGTCTGATTTTCAAGTACGACAATTGGAAGAACTGTTTCGTAATCATTGCAGTAAACGCGGCGTCAATTCATCGGGCGCAGACATAGAGGACGAACCGGTACACAGTGGTAAAACCTTTATATTGACCATGGTGTTTAAGCAAGGAATTGATCAGCCCACTGCAAAAGAAATTGTGAAACAACTCAAGGACAGTAAAATTAAAGTTCAAGCCTCTATTCAAGGTGACAAAGTTCGCATTTCGGGCAAAAATCGTGATGATCTACAGGACAGTATCGCTTTTTTGAAAAAGGCTGATATCGAGTTGCCGTTGCAATTTAATAATTTCCGCGATTAATCCTCACCACACCTTCTCTGGTGGGTAGAAGGTGTGGCAAGGATCGATGAGCATCAGCTAGCCGCGCTCATTGCCTGATTCAATTCCCCAAAGATATTATCATGTCCAAGTAAATCAACGATTCCTGCTTTACGCAACTTGGTTTCTATCGGTGCTTTTGCGCCGCATAAAATCACACGAATGCCTTGTTTTTGTAGGTTTTTGATGCTGTCTTGCAGGGCCTGCAACCCTGTGAAATCAACCAAGGGTACCCAGCCCAAACGGATGATCAAAACTTTTGGGGTCAAATGAGCAGCCGTAAATGCATATTCAAATTGTTTGACTGCACCAAAAAATATAGGGCCTTCTATGGTATAGGTTAAGATATCGTTAGAAGACTTGGAATCAGCCATGGCTAAATCGGTTGTGGGTGTATGGGCGTTGATTTCTACGCTAGATGACATCCGCATTAAGAAGTGAATAACAGCTAACACGACTCCAATGTTAACTGCCACCACCAAATCCACAAAAATGGTCAAGCAAAAGGTCACTGCTAGAATCATAATATCGGCTCTGGGTGCACGCTTTACCAACGCAATGGCGTGTTTGATTTCGCTCATATTCCAAGCAACGACAAATAAAATCGCTGCTAAAGCACTCAATGGGACATTGTTTGCCAGAGGTGCGAGACATAAGATCACCAATAATAGTGTCAGTGCATGGACAACACCGGATAAAGGACTGTTCCCACCATTACGAATATTGGTTGCAGTCCGAGCAATGGCACCGGTTGCAGCAAAACCACCAAATAAAGGAGCGACCACATTAGCAATGCCCTGGCCCATCAATTCTCGGTTGGAATCATGACGAGTACCCCCCATACCATCGGCCACTACAGCAGAGAGCAAGGATTCAATGGCCCCTAACATTGCTATAGCAAATGCTGGACCTGCCAGTTCCATGATGCGTTCAAAAGATAAGTTTGGTAAGTGAAAAGCAGGTAGTCCCAGAGGAATACCACCAAACATACTGCCAATGGTAGCCACGCCGGAAAAATGATAGATAGACTCTATACAGGTTGCCACAACCAACGCCAATAAGGGGCCTGGAACGCGGCGCAGTCCTGGGAGTTTGTTGCCATATAGCACTACGAACAGTGACATCACGCCGATTGCTGTAGTGGCGAGATGAACTTGATTAAAACTGTGAAGTAATTGCCATAGTTTTTCATGAAAATGGGCTGCATGAGGCGCAGGTAATCCCAAAAAGTATTGCCATTGACCTACCCAAATGACCACCGCAATACCTGCAGTAAAGCCGACGATCACAGGGTAAGGGATGAAGCGTATGATGGCCCCCAGGCGACAGATGCCCATCAGAAATAAGAGAAAACCTGCCATAAGAGTGGCTATTTGGAGTCCTTCAATGCCATATTGCCCGGTGATCCCAGATAAGACCACAATAAAAGCCCCTGTGGGTCCCGCGATTTGTAAGCGGCTGCCTCCAAATACAGACACAAGAAAGCCTGCAATAATAGCTGTGTACAAACCTTGTTCTGGTTTGGCGCCAGAAGCAATTGCAAATGCCATAGCCAACGGCAGCGCAACCACCCCTACGATCATGCCGGAAATAATATTAGGTAACCAATGTTTTTTTTGAAACAAACCCGCCCGGTAGGATTCTACGATGGTTTTTAGCATGACAGAAACGCCTCACATTTATATGACATTGGATGCGATCATATCATAAGTATCATAAAATATGTAGATTATGACCATTTTATGGTCAGTAATGATGGCAAACCAGTCAGGATTGCCATCATTACTCGGATTATATGCCGTAATAAGACGCTAGTTGATCTAAGAAGGTGCTGTCTTCTGCACATGATTCGTCTTCTAACTCTGTTTTAGCTACGTCTTGATTTTTTGCTTGTTGGCTCAGCGCATGATAAATCTTGTTTCCCATGAATTGTAACGACATGCTGATGGCGGCAACCATCGCAGTGAGTATCACAATTTTTAGGATAGCGAGTCCTAGTACGGTACAGGTAGCCGCTGCGGCAATGGCAAACAGTGCTGCGGGCCAATAGAGTCGATCGGACCCACATTGTGGTTTGGGTTCGATCGGTGTTGCAGGGCCGATAAGCATCTCACTGGAGCACTCTTTATCTATGGCTGACATCAGTTTCTGATACACCTGTTCTTGTGCATACATGGGCTCAGAGTATTGGGTTTCATGATTTTTGATAAAAGATCTGAGCCTGTCCGCAGAGATGGCATGATGTTTATACTGTTCCAATTTTTGTTGGAATGTCAGTAAAAATCGAGCTTCTGGCATTGTATTTGCCAGTGTCTTCATGTCTTCCCATGCGTCAAAATGTTCTCTAAATAATGATTCAGATAAGGTATAAATACCCTCTAATTCAGTCATCAAGGATTGCTGTGCAACCAAAGGGCGAGACGGCAAAGCGTCTTTAGTGCATACCGCTGTAATCATTTGCGTGTATATCTGTTTGTTTGTGTATATCTGATTCATTAATAGCAGTTTGTTTTCCTCAATAAACCTCTTAAAATCGGCATTTGTGATGTGGTTAGACTCCAGCTTTTTGAGGTTTTTTTGATAAGCTACTAATAATTTGGAGTGCGGTAATCCCTGTAAATCATCAGACCACACATCTGCCGCGATGCGGTTATCGGTTTCAAGTTGTATATACAGCGCAGCAAGAAGCCTGATGTTGTATTGATTGCTGTCAAGAATTGCTGCGGGTTGATGTTTAAATAAAGTCTTTGAATGCATGGTAGTTACTCAATCCGTATAATTGTTCAAATATTGTACCATAATGGGGGTTTTTATGCAATATTTGGTAACTCCCCACGTCATCCCGAGCGCATCGAGGGATCTCCTGTCGTGTGGTA
>CAZVEH010000042.1:0-19127 GCA_964625775.1 uncultured Legionella sp.
CCATGCCATATCGCCCTGGCTCTACACATACCCCAAATAACATCACCGTATTCGGATGGCGCAACAACCCATGGCATTGTGCTTCTTCTTGAAATGACTTTAAGGCTTCCGCTGACAATCTCGTTGCGTGTAACTGCTTAATGGCAACGCTCACCATTTGCCACGTGCCTTTGTATACCACCCCAAAACCGCCCTGGCCTAATCTTTTGTTGGCATCTATTTCTAAAGATGAAAAAGTAATCGTTGGGACTGAACTTGGACTTCTATCGCCTGATCCCTTAAGGCTGGTGTTTTCCATTTTGGCTGATAATTCTTCTTCGACTCTTTGGACTGCCTTTACCGGTTTTGGGGGCTTTGCTGGAGGTGTGAGTAGCCCTTTGCTATCAGTTTGGTTGGACAATGGTTCAACACAAAGCGTTGTCGAAACTGTTTGACTTGGCGTGACTTTTTTAGGTTTAAAAGGCGTTTGTAATTCCGCTATCGTTTCTGGTGCATCTGTAGCGGTGTCTGACGACAAGGGTGTTGTAGGGATTGCGGTTGGTGTGGTGGTGGCGTCGGTTTTTTGAACTGCTTCTACTTGTCCAGCTAATGTTGGGTTAAGGCCTATGTTCCATAGTTCTATCACGCCATTCATATGCCCACTCGCTAACCATCCATTGGGAAGCATGGCTAGAGCGGTTATTGCAGAGCGTCCCTTTAGTGTCGAATAGCAAATGCCGGTTGACGCGCCCCAGATGCGTATTGCTCCATCATAAGACGCGCTCACGAAACGGTTATCGGGAAGTAGTGTTAGAGCAGAGAAAATGTTTGGACCACTACGCACTTTGCTTTTCACAAGACAATCACCGCTATTCACATTCCAAATACGTATACTGTTACGTATACTGTTCTCATGACACGAACCACTCACAAGGCGGCCATCGGGTAATACAGCCAGGGCGAATATATAGCCATGATGTCCCTCTAGTACCGAAATACAATGATTATTTGCCTCATTCCAGATGCAAATACGCGTCTCAGAAAACGCACTCACAAGCCGGTTATTGGGAAGCACTGCTAATGCGGTTACAGAACCACAGTGCCCTTCAATTGTCGAAAGACAACGACCACCGTCCAAATCCCAGATGCGTATTGTTCCATCCGAAGACCCGCTTGCAAGACGTCCATTGGGAAATAGAGCAATCGCGTTTACTTCTTTGCTATGCCCCTTGAGTATCAAAAGACAACGACCACTGCGCGCATCCCAGATGCGTACTGTATTATCCAGAGAACCACTCGCGAGACGGCCGTCAGAGAGTACGGCTAAGACTTTTACAGTACCACTATGGCCATCAAGGGTCGAAACACAATGTCCACTGCTCACATCCCAGATGCGTATGGCCCCACCATAAGACCCGCTCGCAAGATGGCCATCATGAAGTACAGCTAAAGCATGTACTTCTCCTGTTGCCTTGATTTCCCCTGCCTTCACTGGCTCAAATTCCGATTTTTTAGACACAACGCCTTGCGTTGAACCAAACAAGCCTTTAAACATAACCTCTCTCCCTTGACGACACGATTCAACACTGTGTTTTTTTCAAATGTCAATAAACCACTCAACAACTCAGGGCAACCGCATCTAAACAAATATAATATAACCAGAGTGCCTACGTTCCGCACTTTATGCGCGTAATCGAGTTTCAATCGCGAATCAATATCGCCCACCTACCGTGCATAAAGCACGGTAGGTGGGCGAAAAAGATGGCTTTAAAGTTGAAAATTAAGATGCGTTTGCCCTGCTCAAAAACTCTAAGTTCAATCACTCTTTTAAAAAAACGGAGCCACTGAAAGATCTCCAATCCGGATCAAAGCTCTGTCTGTAGGTCTTCTATCTCCTCGCGCGTCAATCCTGTGCTCAGCATGACGATGTCTATACCGACATTTTGTTTTAATAAGGTTCTTGCGATGTCGCGTCGTTCATTTTTTAATTTGGCTTCGCCCAGAGCTTCACCCTCAGCTTTCCCTACAGCCTTACCCTCAGTATAGCTATCTAGAATAAGTGTTTTTTCACGTCGTACAGAATCCCAATAGCTGTCATAGACTTCAAGCTCCCTTGGGGTATAAGCAGATTCTTCCGACAAAGAAACTGCTTCTGCTATTTCTGGTACTGCAAGTAATTCTTGAGAAACAGTACGCGTTTTTTCATCGATTTCTCGTAAAAATCGCAACCATAACAATCTTAATTTCTTTTCATGTTGTGAATGAACTGGAAACTTGGGAAGTTCAATAAAAATTAACTGCAAATGCTCAATCACATCACTATGGATATCGCCTTTCTTCACCAATTGGTAGTGATGGTACCAATCCAAACTCGTTTGATCGTAGATGTCAGCAACGAGACCCAAACCATAAACCGGTTGTAAAAATTTGTATTCGCCACCTTTGTCTAATTGTTTGATAAAGGCTTGGCTGGTGCCAAACAGCAAGCGTTTCTTAAAACTGTCTGTCCAATTCATTTGCATTTCAACAATAAATACTCTGCCTTCTGCATCTTTGCATTTGACATCCGCTATCGTACGTTTGAACTCAGGAATAACCGGTACTTGCTCACTGGGCAAATAGCTCAGCTCCACGATACTTCTATCCGGGGACAGGGGCAGAACCGCGTTTAAAAAACTGATTAATATATGCGGGTGCTCACCAAAGATTTTCTTGAATACGATGTCTGATTTCGGATCTAAATAGCGTGACATATTCTGGATTCTCTTTTGAGTCATGCGTTGATTCGCAATGAAATCTCGTTACATCTTAAAAAAACACACTGAGCGTACCTTTTTAATCACGTGTATCTTATCAAAATGAGCAACTTCTGACAACGCGCAGTCTTCACAGGGCCAGGGGAAATCATACGTTGATTGCATTAGATGTAATTGGGGTCATTCTCTCTCACGCGTGAATGACACCAATTAATCAATTATGAGTGGTTTTTTGTAGCCAAAATAGTTTCATCAGAACCTAAAAAAGAAGGAGGCCCATATCCTTACCCTATAGATTTGGTTCAAATTACCTTACAATACCGCGAGTTGAGGCATTCAACGCCTCGATCAACAGCACAACTTCAGGACATTCAGATTGCATCGCTGTTAATTCTACAACAGCTTGCTGCACAGTGAGTCCTTTACGGAAAATAATTTTGTACGCACGGCGCAAATTATCAATCGCTTCAGAAGAAAAGCCTCCGCGACGCAAACCAACGGTATTGATTCCACACGCTGAGGTGTCTGCTCCTGCTATCATCAGGTAAGGCAAAACATCTTTAGTGACATAGGTCGCACGCGCAACAAAAGCGTAAGCGCCTACATGACAAAATTGATGAACTGCAGCATAAGCACCGATATTGACATAATCATTCACCGTCACATGTCCTGATAATGCAGAGTAGCTGACCATGATCACATGATTACCTACATTACAATCATGCCCAACGTGAGAGTACGCCATAAAAAAATTACGATGCCCAATGCGCGTGATGCCCCCACCTTTTACCGTACCGCGGCTGATCATAGAAAATTCACGAATGATATTCTGATCACCTATTTCTAAACGCGTGGGTTCATTTTGATACGTGATATCTTGTGGCGCATCACCTACCGAGGCAAATTGAAAAATTTTATTATTTTGGCCAATCTTAGTTGGACCTTGAATGACCACATGCGGTCCCACCCATGTACCCGCACCTATTTCAACATCCGCCCCAATGATGGTACCTGGACCAATGACCACATCATCAGCAATCTTGGCTGATGAATGAATGATTGCATGCTCAGAAATCACTATTTTTTTCCTTTTTTACTTGCTTTGCAGCACTCATTAAATCAGCAGAACAAGCTAACTTATCGCCAACATATACCTCACCATGCATACGCCAAAAATCACGTTTTTGCGTACTCAAGCTCACACGCAAATGCAGTTGATCGCCTGGCGTCACAACCATTTTAAATTTAGCATTGTCTATACCTGCAAAGAAATATAGAAACTCATGACCTTCTTCAGGCGAACGAGACAAATTAGACAAGATTGCAGAGGCTTGTGCCAGAGCTTCCAACATCAATACACCTGGCATAATGGGATTACCGGGAAAATGGCCTGTAAAAAAAGGCTCATTCATGCTGACATTTTTAATAGCCGTCAAATACTCAAAAGGCTTATAGTCAATCACGCGATCAACCAATAAAAAAGGGTAACGATGCGGCAACAGCGTTAAAATGGTATTGATATCCACGGATTCAGTCATCAAACATCTCTCTCATATCAAGTTACTATTTCAGAGCCTATGCAAAACCACGAGGTTTGCAATCTGCCCTGTATGTATTCAAAAGCACAAACACAAAGAACAACCACATCAGCATGTGCTAGCATTTAGGTAACTGCTCACCCCACCAGAACCGTTCGGCCTGAGGAGGATGCGGAGCATCCGTCTCGAAGGCTTACCTTCAAATGCATTACCCTTTGAGCCGCTGCAAAGGCGGCTGCTCAGGGCGAACGGGTGAGTCGTTACACATTTAGAATGTAACATCCACGCTTTTTAATTTCAGAGCAATTGCCTGATCTGCGCTTAGATAATCACCCTCCCCCTAGGGGAGGAAGATGTATTCTCGTTCTCTGAATGGTCAAACACGCTGTAATAGCTGTTCTGAAAGGTGATACTAGGTGGGCATCAATTACTTGATTTCTTGCATCACTTTAGAAGTCACATCTAATTTATCAACACTGAAAGGTGCCGCATCTTTTTGAAATACCAAATCATATTTTTCAGATTCAGCTACTTTCGCAATCGCCGCACGGATTTTATTATAAAACTCTTCCATAGCTTCATTGTGTGCTGTGCTCAGTTCTTGTTGATACTGCTGACCATCACGCTCAAATTGCTGTTGTTCACCGACAATTTTTTTCTCTAGATCTTTACGCTGAGATTGGCTCATCACAGCGGTATCACGCTTGAAGGTTTCCATATCTTTCTTCAAACTTTCTTCCATCGTGATCAATTTGTCTCTGCGCGGTTTGAATTGTTTTTCTAATTTTTCTTGGATGCCCTTCATTTGTGATGAAGTCTGCATGATTTTTTGCAGGTCCACTACTCCGATTTTTGCACCTTCTGCAAACGCAGACACACTGCTCATGGCAAATATCATCGCCATTAACCAACTACTTAGTCGCTTCATTATTCGATTCTCCAAAGAAAAACATGTCAATGCCCAATCTATTTTGAACAAATCCAAAACAGCGCTAATCGTAGCACAATTCAATTCAATCTGAAAAGATAGAATGCGATAATTTTGAAAAAATCGCAACTATTTACCTCAATGGTTGACGCCTGGAGAAACGTCAGATTTGAGTGCTAAACGGTTACCAAAAATCATCGCATCTCTCTACCCAGATTAAAACCCTGTGGAAGCAGAAAACTGGAAGTATTGTACTTGATCCGTCGGCTGTTTATTGAGTGGTGCCGCAACGCTAAATGCCAAAGGCCCCATGGGCGAACGCCATTCAAGTGAAAGACCACCCGAAAATCTTATCGGGCCCCCAAGAATACCCGTTAGATTTTCGGGAATACGATCAGCAAACACATTTCCGCCATCAACAAATAACGTAGTGCGAATCGTTTCTCGACTGAAAGGATAGGGCAATACAATCCCTGCTGAGCCGTTGATTAATAAATTCCCCCCCAGAGAACGGCCGGTGCTATCCTTAGGTCCCAAGGAGTAGTTGTCATACCCGCGTACTTGGCCTGGTTGCGCAATACCACCGGCAAAGTAGTTTTCATAAAAGGGCAAGCCATCGGCATTGTACGTATTTCCATACCCGATATTTCCTAACAAACTGAATAGCAACCCTTTTGTGAGAGGATAGTACATATGTGCTTGGTAAGATGCTTTGTAGTAATTCAATGAATTCGTCGATGCAGGTAAAGCAAACAATGCAGCGGCTTGTTGGTTCACCCCTCTGGTAGGATAGGGCATGCGATCGTAGGTGTTACGACTCCAACCACCTGTTAAGCGGAATTGATTAAATTGTTTGCCATGTAAATCAACAAAATTTTGGATTTGCTGCACCATACCTGGAGAGCGAATATCCAACCCTTGATATCCATAGCCAAACTGAGTGCTACTGGCATCACTCAAACGTACAGAATAAATCACATCACCGCCATAGCGATCGGAGTTATACATACTCACATCCAAGTGCTTGGGATCCACTTTTTGGAAATAAGCATTCATACCCCGGCCTATACCCGTCTGGGTATAAAATGGATTGTAATAATTGAATGAATAGTTTTGCCCCCACCAGCTTGCGTCAAACCCAAAGCCCACAGTTCGGCCTGTGCCCATAAAATTATATTGATTGAACGACGCATTCACCTGCGGTCCTGTAGAACCATACCCTATGGATGCGCTGGCTTCGGCAGACGGTGCCTCTGCCACCTGTACATCCATGTCCACTTGATTATTGGCACCAGGAATCGGTGTGGTTTTGATGTCAATTTCTTTCAAATACGACAGCAATCGCAATTGCCGTTCGGATTCTTTGATATTGTGTAACGACAGCAAGGACCCTTCTGTTTGCCGAATGATATTACGCAATAAATCGTCTGATGTTTTGGTATTACCATGGAAATTAATCCGCCGCACATAGACATGCCTGCCAGGATCAATGACAAAGCGAATCAATACTGTTTTCTTCTTTTCATCCACACGTGGCTCAGCATTCACAGCAGGAAAACCGTAACCAATATCCCCTAAGGCCAAACTGATGCTAGAAATGGTTTCGGTGACTTTCTTACGTGAAAACACTTCTCCTTCTTTGACCTGGACCAAAGGCTGCAGTTTTTCTTTGGACAAAATAGGCTTACCCAGCAGTTCATAACCGGAAAAATGGTACTGGGGACCTTCTTCCACATGAATATTGATAAACACATCTTTACGATCAGGAGCGAGCAACACTTGAGACGACACGATTCTAAACTTCAAATACCCGTGATCTAGATAAAATGAGCGCAGAGATTCTAAAGAAGCATCCATTGACGCTTTAGAATACTGGTCTTTTTTACTGAAATAGGTTAACAAATTACTGTTGGTCAACGACATTTGTGATAACAACTCAGGCGTTGTAAAATCATGATTACCGATGATTTTGATATCTTTGATGCGAGACACCCGCCCTTCGGAAATGGTCACATTAATCGCAACGCGATTTTCAGTCAATGGAGTAACTTTAGAGGTAATCTGCGCATTATATTTACCTCGCGCATTGTAGGCCTGCTTCAAATTCTTCTTGAGTAACTCCAGTGAAGAACGCTGATACACCAATCCTTTGACCAATCCAATTTCTTTGAGCAATTCTTTCATTTTATCGCTAGGAATTTCTTTATTGCCGACCACGGTGACTGAGCCAATGGTAGAACGTTCAATCACTTGAACAATCAGAACTGAGCCTTGTCGTTCTAATACCACCGACTGAAAAAAGCCAGTTTCGTATAAAGCGCGGATAATGCGAGGCGTAGAATCTGCATCAACTTCTTCCCCTACTTGTACAGGCAGATAATTTAATACAGTACCCACGCTCACGCGTTTCAGACCAGTCACTTTGATGTCTCGCACCACAAACCCTTGGTCTGCCGAGACATCTGAAAACCAAGTACTAGCGCAGCATGCAACCAACACTAGGCTTTTACGGATATTTTTCATAATTTATTCTTAATCCCGTACAACGAGCACATTTTTGACGCGACCCTATCATGAGTTACAGTCATCAATCAAGCCCAAAAAATTTCTTTTCTGACATTTTTATTCTTTCAACTAAAGCGTCAAGATACTATCAATGCCCACCAACCCAATGACTGTTACGCCAGGTCGTTGACCAAAGCAATCACCGTTAAAACCAAGATAAATCCCATCCCCACAAACGTACCTTTTGCTTTAAATTCTGCAGTGAGTGGACGTCGGATGATAAGTTCTATCAAGTAATACATCAAATGCCCACCATCTAACATGGGAATTGGAAGTAAATTCAAAACACCAAGACTGATGCTTAATAATGCAATAAAAAACAAATAGTACACTAGGCCGATATGCGCTGATGCGCCGGCAGCTTTGGCAATTCCCACAGGACCGCTGACATGATCTAGAGATAAATGACCTATAAGCGTGCGGCCAATCAGAACAACAGTCATAGAGGTTAAAGACAGGGTTTGGTGAAATGCCCCAGCAACAGCGTCTATCGGGCCACTGCGCTCCAGTCTTAACCAGTCAGGTGGAATCTCAGGTACTCTGGCACCAATCCCCAAAAAACCCGCTTGGCTTTTATTTGTTTTTTGCAAATGTGCAAGCAACGTCAGCTTTTTTCCCTGGCGCAAGATATCTATCGAAATGGTTTGATCCGGTCTTGATGTGACATAATCCACCACATTTAACCCATCTGCAATTGCATGCTGATCTACGGCGATGATTTCATCACCAGGGTACAAGCCTGCCTTTTGCGCAGGCGAGTCAGCAACCACCTTATCAAGCACTAGGGGCATCTTAGGAAACAAAGGGATGATGCCTAAACTTTCCAAAAGATCGGAATGATGCGGACCAAGTGTCCAGTGTTGCAAGGATAACTGACGAGTGATGATTGTATTATCTTTGAGCGATTTCAATGTGATGGGAACCTCACGCGCAGATCCCAGTAAAGGCATCAGTGTATAATGTACATCACGCCAATTGTTGATTTTTTTACCATCCAACGCAATAACTTCTTGCCCCTTACCTAATTGCGCATAGGCAGCAACACTGCCCTCCTTGACGTCATCAATCCTCGGTGCAAATGATTTGATCCCGATCACAGCAACCAACCATAGCAACAGAAAAGCAAACAAAAAATTAAACAAAGGGCCAGCAAGCACAATCGCAATGCGAGCGATCATGGGTTGATGATTCAAAGTTTTATGGGACTCGCCTGGGGGCACTGGACTTTCGTTATCATCTAACAATTTAACGTACCCGCCAAAAGGTAATAGTGACCATGCATATTCTGTGCCCCGAGCATCATGCCATACCGCCAAAACTTTTCCAAAACCAAATGAACAGCGCAACACTTTGACGCCACACCATCGCGCCACAAAAAAATGACCCGATTCATGAACCAGAATTAATACCATCAGCGTAATCATAAAATACAGCAGAGATAGCAGCATCATGAATAACTCTGATAAAAATAATAAAAGAAAGGTGCAACCGCTAACAAGCTATCTAAACGATCCAAAATACCGCCATGACCAGGTAAAATACGTCCCGTATCTTTCACCTGACAACGCCGTTTTAACATGCTGATCCATAAATCACCGAGCATCGCAACCAAGATCACAACACACGCTTTCAAGGTCCAAAAGACCAAAGAACTTGGCTGAAAATACCAGGCACCCAAAACCGCAATCAACAACGCACACACCAGACCACCAAGCATGCCTTCTCTTGTTTTTCCCGGACTCACATTCGGAATCAAGCGATGCTTCCCCCAGCCTTTGCCCACCAGATAAGCGCCGATGTCGGTTGCCCATACCAAGCACAGTAGATACACCAACAAATCACGGCCTTGCGTTTGATGAAACAACGCCCATAAACTAAGTACAAATAGGGCCAAAAGAAACCACGCCAAAACAGCCACTAACCACGTGCGCCCCCAATAAACTGAGGATTTGGGGTATGTCCACAACGCGATAGAAATTTGGATCCATAGCGCACTGGTGATGAGAATCATCCAAGCTTCGTGGAAGACCCCATACAATCCCCAAACCACCATTGCCAAGAAAACAAGAAACAAAACCTTAAGTCTCACAGGTTGCAAAGGGATCAAGGACGTCCACTCCCATGCCATTGCTCCGGTTAGAACACCTAATACGCCCATCAACACTGGGTCATTAGCATAATAGATGCAACACAATACCAAAGGGATCAACAATGCAGCCGTCCAAAATCTCTGTTTAAACATGTTTTTGCTCTTCCAATTGTTGAGATGTTTTTCCATACCGACGCTCGCGCTCAGCAAAACAATCTAGTGCGCGGGTGAATTCTTCTGTGGTGAAATCAGGCCAACACATATCCGTAAAATATAATTCGGTATAGGCCAGCTGCCATAGGAAAAAGTTACTGATCCGCTGCTCCCCACTTGTGCGAATAAACAAATCTGGCTCAGGTAAATCGCGAGTGTTTAAATAGGTCGCAAATAGGGTCTCTGTGATCTCTTGCACAGCAACAGCTTCATCCAGCACATCCTGCGTTATTTTTTTTACGGCTTCGATGATGTCCCATTTGCCACCATAATTAAACACGACATTCAAAATCAACCGTTGATTATGCATCGTATAGGATTCAGCACTGTCTATGGCTTTTTGCAAGGGCTCCGACAATTCAGAACGGCCACCCGTAAACATCAGACGCACACCCATTTGGTGTAGTTCTTCTAATTCGATATTTAAAACCGATAACAATAGTTGCATCAAAAAATCAACTTCAGAAGCAGGTCGTGCCCAATTATCCCGTCCAAACGCCCAAACACTGAGCACAGGGATATGTTTATCCACGCAAACGCTTACAATACGCTTCACTACGTCGACGCCCGCGCGATGCCCTTCACTGCGTGACAGACCCTGTTGTTCTGCCCAACGACCGTTACCGTCCATAATAATGGCAACATGTTGCGGTATTTTTTGATTCAAACTACTTCTTCCATCAGCAAAAATGGCCTATAGTCTAACCTCTTTGTGAAAAAAAATTAAGTGAAATTATGTCAGAACTCAAGGCGGTTGTTTTAATCATCCTAGATGGATGGGGTTACCGCGAAAATCCATCTCATAACGCAATCGCAGCAGCCCATATTCCCCAATGGCATCACTGGTGGCAAACCTGTCCGCATCTTCTGCTAGAGGCTTCAGGTACCCATGTGGGTCTACCAGAGGGACAAATGGGTAACTCAGAAGTGGGGCACATGCATATTGGTGCCGGCCGTCAAATACTCCAGGACTTTACCTTCATCAATACAGCCATTGACAGGGGAAACTTCGCCAAAAATCCAGTTTTGTTGCAGATGATCCAAGATGCCAAACACAGCAAAAAAGCTATTCATGTCATGGGATTGTTTTCCTCCGGTGGTGTCCACAGCCATCAAGCACATTTGTTTGCCTTTTTAGAACTCTGCGCCCAACAAGAGTATTCAGAGGTGAATTTACATCTTTTTTTAGATGGGCGAGATACCCCTCCGCAACACATCAAAGACAGCCTATGTCTATTACAAACCCTCCTCCAAGACTATCCGATAGCCAAAATTTGCTCTTTAAGCGGCCGCTATTGGGCCATGGATCGCGATAAACGTTGGCTACGAATCGAACCGGTTTATACCCTACTGACCACAGGCCAAAGTGACCACCACTTTGCAACAGCAGAAGCAGCCATTGATGCTTTTTATGCCCAAAACATCAATGACGAATTTTTCCCACCCACACGCATCGGCGCAGCAACACCTATCACAGATGGTGATGCGGTATTTTATTTTAATTTTCGTGCAGATCGCGCCAAACAATTGACCCAAGCGTTTGTTGATCCTGACTTTCATAAATTCCAACGTCAAGCCATGCCGAGATTGGCCCATTTTGTGTCTATGACCGTATACGATACTCATTTACCCACCGAACCCGTGTTCACGCAACGTCATTTGCAGCACACCTTAGGAGAAACCATTGCTCTTAACGGCTTGCGCCAACTGCGTATTGCAGAAACAGAAAAATATGCGCACGTGACGTTCTTTTTTAATGGAGGAGATGATCGTACATTTGATCAAGAAGATCGGGTCCTTATCCCCTCGCCTCAAGTCGCCACTTATGATTTACAACCTGAAATGAGCGCACCCCAGCTTACCGCAACACTAGTGAAAGCCATTGAGTCACAACAATACGATGTGATCATTTGCAATTATGCCAATGCCGATATGGTAGGACATTCCGGTGATTTCAAGGCTACCGTAAAAGCCATAGAAGCTATCGATAGCGCGCTACAAACGATTGGCGCTGCCTTGCAAAAAGTAAACGGTCATCTGCTGATCACAGCAGACCATGGAAATGCTGAATGTTTATTCGACGAACAAACTCATCAACCTCATACGGCACACACTTGCGAACCCGTGCCTTTGTTGTATGTAGGCGACCAGCAACGTCAATTTCAGCAAGGCCCGGCTAGCTTGGTTGATATTGCACCCACCGTTTTAGCACTCTTAAACATTCAACCACCAAAAGAAATGACAGGTCGTATACTATGGGAAGAATAACACACACCACCACATCCTCCGTTTTGCGTTTTAGTTTTGCACTGGCGTCCCTACTGGCCTATGGTGTCAGTCAAGGGCGTACTGTCACTGAAACCCAACAATCCATTCATCAACTGGATCGCAAAATCAAAGTCTTACAGACACATTTATCACACACCCATGACCGACAAGATCAGTTACGCAAAGAACTCATCGGAACGGAACGGTTGATCAAGGAAAACACAACAAAATTAACCCTCATCCAACAACAACTTCCGCTAAAAAAAATGGACATTGTACGTCTGGAACAGGAAATTACCGACCTCAATCAGGAGTTGGCTCGTCTACAACAAGCACTATCGCTACAAATCACTGCCCGTTACAAGCGTCCTGCCAACCAACCTCTGGGATGGGTTTTGAACCACGAACAACGCGCCAATGCTGATAAACTGTTGGCGTATTATCAATATGTGATCCGCGCCAGCGCCCACACTTTGGATGATCTCAAACACACTCAAACCAGCTTAAGTGCCCAACAGGAGCATTTACAACAGGAATTAAAATCGCTCAGTGATATGCAATCACAATGGCAAATCCAGCAACAACAGCTCCAACACCATCAACAACAGCACAAAGCCTTGTTATTTGCTTTGAGCCATCACATTGAAACCGAAGAAAAAACATTAACCACGTATCAACGCAATCGCGACAATCTATCACGCATTTTGCATACCCTTAACCAACAATCAGTGATTCAAACGCGTCATTCCATGACAAAAATGAAAAGCAAATTACCCTTGCCCGTTATCGTTGAAGCGGATCATATTCAAAAACTAAATCAAGGCATTATGTTATATGGTACCGAAGGCAGTCCTGTGCATGCCGTATATCCCGGAAAAGTCGTCTTTTGTGAGTGGCTGAATGGTTACGGATTATTGATGATCATCGATCATGGCTGGGGCCTAATGACGCTGTATGCCAACAATAATACTGTGAGCAAACACAAAGGGGATACCGTCGTTCAGGGCGAAAAAATTGCAACAGTCGGACACGGCGGCGTCTCCAAGCAAACAGGATTGTATTTTGAAGTCAGAAAACAAGGCAAGGCGATCTCTCCTATGGATTGGTTGAGCAAAGTTCGTGTTGCAAAAACGTGACCGAATGATTCACAATAAAACCTAATTGCTCACCTTACCAGAACCGTTCGGCCTGAGGAAGATGCGAAACATCCGTCTCGAAAGCACCTTTCTAGACGCCGCATCAGCGGCTCCTCAGGAAGAACGGCTGAGCTGAGATCATGGTTTTTTATAAGTCCTGATTCATTCTGACGGTAAGTTCAAAAGATTGAGCTATACTGAAATAATATCAGTGTTTCAAGGAGTGATTATGATGGCCAAGAAAAACAGATCTATCCATTTTGGCATAACGGCGCTGGCCTTGTCTTTTTCCCTTTCGCTCCATGCCATTCCAAGCAGGGACTTGAGCAAAGTAGAACCTGAAGAAGAACAAATTCCCATGGAAGATGTGCAAAGATTTTCTAACGCCATCAGTTTGATCAAAAAATACTATGTCAAAGCAACCGACGATAAAATGCTCTTTGATAATGCCATTCGCGGCATGCTATCTGGTTTGGATCCTCACTCCGCTTATTTAGATGAAAATGATTTCAAAGAACTACAAACCGCTACCAATGGTGAGTTTGGTGGTTTGGGCATTGAAGTAACGATTGAAGATGGCGTGATCAAAGTGATCACACCTTTGGTGGATACACCGGCATTCAAAGCAGGTGTCAAAGCAGGAGACTACATCGTTAAAATTGATAAGCAATATGTTCAGGGTTTAGAGCTCAAAGATGCAGTCAACATGATGAGGGGCAAACCCGGCAGTGCCATCAAATTGACCATCGTACGCAAGGGCGCCTCTAAGCCAATTATTTTCAATGTGGTCCGAGAAAAAATAGAGATCAAAAGTGTCAAACAACGTTTATTAGACAATCAATATGGCTATATTCGCTTAACCCAATTCCAAGCAATGACCGATAAAGACATGCTGACAGCCATTGCTTCTTTAAAACAAAAAGCCGGCGGCGAACTCAAAGGCTTGATTTTAGATCTGCGCAATAATCCAGGGGGTCTGTTGGATTCAGCCATTCAAATTTCAGGATCATTCTTAAATAAAGATAAAAATGGCAAAAAAGAAATGATTGTTTATACCCAAGGGCGTCTACCTGGCTCAAAATTCACAGCCATGGCCAACGCAAAAGATGTGCTCAATAATGCACCGATGATTGTTTTAATCAACAACGGCTCTGCTTCAGCGTCTGAAATTGTAGCGGGTGCATTAAAAGATAACAATCGCGCGATTATTTTAGGCACTCGTAGCTTTGGTAAAGGCTCAGTACAAACAGTGCTTCCTCTGGATGAAACACGTGGCATTAAATTAACGACCGCTTTGTATTACACGCCTTCAGGCGTTTCGATTCAGGCACAAGGCATTACCCCTGATATCATCGTCGAAGAACTTTCTATTCCTAAAAACGTTGAAAAAACAGGTTTCATGGATATTTCTGAATCTGAATTGAGTCGACACCTCAATAATGGTAATCTGGATAAAAAAGTAAATCCTGATAAACCAACACTTGACGAAGCCAGTTTACTGCATGAAGATTATCAATTATATGCGGCATTAACCATTCTCAAAGGGTTGGCAGTAAAACAACAATAATAAAGGGCTTATGGCAACACGAAAAAACGTGATTTTGCGTAAGTCCTAAATGAGGAGCTTTACGCATGTCGGCAGATTTTCGTATGACTGTACTCCCTTTTACGATGCCTGTGCCGCTACAAACGCCAACGGGTTATTTCCGCTCAAAGCTGTTTTCCTCAAATGCAGCCTGCAATCCTCTGGTGGCTGCCGCTAGTCCCCTACTTTCTTTGCTTGAGCGTTTATGTGTCAGTCAAACGTTACCCGTCATTGAACATATTCGAGAAAATATCGAACATGAACTGTTTGCTTTTCACAGCCGACTGATTCATCAACACTATGCAGAAGACATGATTGCCTTGGGTCATTATTTGCTCAGTGCCACCATCGATGAATTATTGGGTAAAAACTATGTACGCATTTATGGGCAACATTCAGAATTTAAAGCGTTTACACCCACTAGTGCGAATGATGTCGGTCCGGAAACACACTTTTTTAGCATCGTCACTCATTTGAAAGAGCGCAAAAATCAATACTTAGATTTGCTCGAGCTTGCGTATTATTGTTTAATTGCCGGATTTGAAGGAGAGCACCATTTGCGCACCGATGGTCGGCAAGTCTTGGAAAACTTGATGGAAGATATTCATAAAATCATTCAAGAGCATCGCGTCCATAAGCCACAACTTCTGTTCAAAGAAACCAGTAAAAAAGTTGAAGAATCCAAACACTATAAACCCCTGATCACCATCATGACCCTTGCGATGTCATTCATGATAGCCTTCTATATGGGCTCACAACAATTATTGAACCATCAAGCCAAAACACTATTGCAGGACTATGCTGCTCAGACTACTACGGATGTGTCATGAATAATTCACTGCATACGTTGTGCGATGCCTTAAAGCAAATTTTCACCCAATTAAAACCACAATCACACCCCTTGTCCTTCTTACTTTTGACTGGACGTAGCAATGTAGGCAAATCCACCTTGATGCGACAAAGTCATTTTGATCAACACCCCATCGATGCAGAGGGTGCGCATATTTATTTTAATCAACAAGGGGTGATCGTTGAGTTAGGCGAAACCTGGATCAATCAAACAGAACATCTTTTAGAGCATACGCTAAAACAACTCAACCGCGTGCACCGATCCATGAAAATCAATGGTGTGATTTTGTGTGTCGATATCAATGAATTATTAACAGCACCTCATGGTGAGCTTAAAGACGTCATCAAGGCCAATGCCAAATTATTAGAACGTTTCGGATTATGTCTCAATTATCAATTAGATATCGCGATTGTGCTCACCAAATTGGATTTACTGGCAGGTTTTTGTGATTTCTTTCAATCGGAACATCCTTTAGATCTGGTCAAACCCATGGGATTTTCAATTTACGATCCCAACAAACCACACAAAGTGATCGACTTATTCAAAACAAAATTTGAGCACTTGGTCGAGCAACTCGGACAACAAGTCACAAACAAAGTTCATCCGATTCGATCTCAAATGAAGCGTACTTTGATTCGTGAGTTTCCTTTACAAGTCGCAAGCTTGCGTAATCTTATTTTACCGTTGATCAGCTCCATATCGAGTAAATTTTTTCGACTTCAAGCATTATATTTTACCAGTGGTGAGCAAGGCGGCATTATCCAAGATCGCTTGAACAAAAAAATTCAGCACGAATTTGCTTTGGTGGTTCAAGATCAGTTTTATCAATCGACCAACTACCGCTCTTATTTTATTGAAGGGGCCCTATTTGCTTTTCAAACAGAAACCCAACGTCTCGTACCCAAGCTAAGCCCCAAACATATGCGCGTGACCTGTTTGGTCTCTGCAGCCAGTGTTTTCGCCATCTCTTGGATTGGCTACCACCATTTCAGTTCGATCCACGTTTTGAATCAAGTCAAACACGAGTTACAAATGGTTCATGATCTCAAACACTCTGACCAATCCGAAACAGCCATTTATCATCTGGCACAAGCCACCACCAGTTTAGATACTTTGTCGACTGGCTCGCTGAATTTACCCATGATCAAAACATTAAAGACCAATCTGGCCAGCAACACACAGCAGCACCTGGTACATAGCTTTATCCCCAACATCTTACAAGAACTAGAACAGACCATTCAGGAATCGAATCAGTCACAAATCGATCGCTATCAAGCCTTAAAGATTTATTTGATGCTCGCAGATCGCCATCATTATCAAGAAACCGAAGTATTGCATTGGTTTACCCAACACTGGCAAGCCAACCCCAAAGAAATCAGTAAAAAACTAGCCTTACTCAAGCAAATATTAAACGATACCTCTCATCCTATTGCCATCAATCAACAAATCGTCTCAGATGCCCGCAATTATTTGAATGCGCTGCCTAGTAGTTATTTGTACTATGCCTTAGCTAAGGCTCAATTTGATCCCCACACCGTACCCATTGAGATCAAAGGCTTTCGTTTAGGTAGTGCCTATATTCCTGTGTATGTGACCAAAAATGGTTTTCAACAAACCATGCTCAAACTACCCGGGATTTCTAAACAATTGCAGGCAGACAACTGGATATTAAAACGCCAAGATTTAAATGACATCCCTACGCTATTGCAAGAAGCATATAGCAATGATTATGTGCTGTGGTGGCAGCATTTTTTACACAACACCCAGCCCTTGCATGCTCAAAATTATGCCGAGGTGAATCAATTAACCAAAACTTTGCTGCAAAACCAGAGCATCAATCATCTTATTCAAATCATTCAAACCCATACACATCCTGAAACCGGAAGCAATGCGCTGCTGTTTAATCGCAACATCGCCAGCACATTCAGTGACCTAAACTTGCTCAGTCAATCCAATATAAAACAATTATCTACTACCCTGCAAGAACTTGAAAAATTCTCGAATACCCTTTCTTTGGTGTCAGATCAAGGCAAAACCGCCTTTTCATTAACCAAGGCACGTTTTCAGGGAGATACTTTATCCAATCCAATTTCTGAATTATATGCACAATCACTACAATTTCCAGAACCCTTATCGGCGTGGATCAGTCAAATTGCGAATGATATGTGGTTCAACTTGATCAGCGATACACGCACCTACATCAATCACCGTTGGCAGGAAGTCGTCTATAATGATTACAAATTGCATATTGCCAATCGCTACCCCTTAGACAGTCATCGCTCAACCGATCTTGCTTTGACAGATTTTAATCGTTTCTTTGCACCTCATGGTATTATGAATCAATTTGCAGAAGAGTATCTCAAACCTTTTTTAGATACGTCAAAAGCTCAGTGGGTGCGTAAAGAACTCAACCAATCTATGGTGCCCATTTCGGACGACACCATCAATGAATTGATACGAGCGAATGTCATTACGCACATGTTCTTCCCTAATCAACAAGAACGCAGTCATATTGAGTTTAGCTTACAAAAAATCAATCTTGACCCCGTGGTATCCGAATTGCAACTCACCATAGGCAACACCGATTTGCTGGATAATCAAACCAATGATTCTTATACAGAGTTTCATTGGCCCCAAGGCAATGCGCGATTGATCTTACGTTCAATTGAAGGCAAACAATTCGAATTAAGTGAATCAGGTCCCTGGGCGTTTTTCAAACTCTTACAAAAAGTAAATGTTTTAGTGGACGAACAAGACAGCGCAAACTTGCAAATATTATTTGAAATCAATGGGAATTCGGGTCGTTATTTACTCAAAGCTCAAAATCAAGTCAATCCGTTCATTCCTGGTATTTTATCTGGGTTCAGTTTGAAAGACAGTATTGCTTAAGTTAGATATCTCAATCTGGACTGTACTATACTCGAGTTTAGCCATTTTTTTAGAACCATTCGCCCTGAGGAGCGTGCGTAGCACGCGTCTCTAAGGGCTCCTTAAGCGGCTAAAGTGAGCTGATAGATCAGAGAATTGCTTTTTTCGTCTGAGCATTTATCTAAATCAAGCTGATTTTCAGACTTTGAAAAATGTAACTCCCCACGTCATCCCGAGCGCAGCGAGGGATCTCCTGTCGTGTGGTACTTGTAAAATAAAAATAATGAAAAAACACTTGAAAAAAGATGTGGTTATGATCAAATAGCTGTATGAAAGACTATGAACAAATCAT
>CAZVEH010000043.1:0-19110 GCA_964625775.1 uncultured Legionella sp.
GATGATAGTGTGGGGTTTCCCCATGTGAAAGTAGGTCATTGCCAGGATTTTATTCATGTTTGCCGTAGGTAATCTACGGCAAATCTTTTCTACTAAGCGCAACTTAAGACTCCCATGGAAGACAGTCTTGTTGTAAAATAACGCTTATTTATTTCAAAGCAGACACAATGACTTTAAAAAAAGAATGGATTCAGGTCTTTGTACGTGAGCTCAACGCATGTGAACATATCAGCGACTTTGATACTGATTTTCTGAATATTCCCGAACAATCTCTGTATACTTATGATAAACCCCTGTGGCTGAATACTTTTAAAAAAAGACACAACCATCTAATAGGTAGTGAGTTTGATTGGACATATTCTACTGCCGATAGTCGAGATCATTGGTCTAGTTCTATTACTCATTCTAATTATCATTGGTATGAGTTGGCAAAAAAAATTGCTTTGTTGTACAGTCTTGATGTCACTGCGGTTGTTTTTCCTGATATAGAAATTTGCAGTAAAGATCGAAAAGATTTGGCAGATAAGCCTAAAACATATGCGGATTTATATTATAACGACAACTGTGACCGTTTGATGTCAATATCACGTATATTTATGTATCTATCTCGAAATCCGTCTCAACAATTTGCCAGTTACGATCTCAACGGAAATACGTATCCGTTTTCCTTTCGTGAAGCCATTCAAATTCAAGGTAAGTCTCAGCTGAATCAGCGTGGCTTGACCTATTGGGGTGAGATTCAGTCCAAACAAATCTCTGAATGGACCAGCCATACTGCGTTTGCTGTTGATGATTTGATCTACCCGCTTTTTCGAGTAGTAGATGCGTATTTTGGTGCATTGAAAAGTAATAAATCCATAGACGAAACTCGCGAATTGTTACAATCTTTATATGATGATGAGTTGCTTATTTTAAATGACTTTGACGCCAATTGTTTCTATGGGCAAAAAATTCCCTTACGTGTTGAATCAAGTGAAAATCAACACAGTTATTTGATAGATATTTTGACTAATCTGTATCGCTGTACTTCTTTTGAGCCTATTTTACCCAAAATGGTAGAGCTAGCCGTGTGGATAACAGAGCGTAATCCTGCCATGATCACTGAGCATCCTTTGGTTGATGATGAATATAAGTCATTAGAAATAGGTTCGTATTTTACCCCTAAGAATTTAGGTAATCAGCTTTCAATCTTATTTCGTCATCGGGCGTGTCTTTCCGAAGATGAGATTAATAAGATTCATGCGCTTATCAGTCTTTCTTCGAAAGCAAATAATGAGGACTCAGCCCTTTTATACTCTGTCGTAGAGTTGTTCTCGATAAGAGCCCGCTACAATCAAATCGAAACGTTTATAGAGCGCAAGGATGATCAAATCATCAGAAGTTCATTTGAGTATCTATATTATCGCAAAGGCATTAATCTTCAATATGTGCGTATCGCGCAATTCTTGCAAGGAAGTGGGTTTTTAAAACGGCATCATATAGATGATTACTTTTTGTTGCTCATGCCTAGTTTGGCGACCTCATATGATCCTGTTTCTGGTAAGTTTTGGTCAGAGGAACCTTTGTCTCATTATATTTGGCCAGAGGCCGATCGCAGGTATTTGATTGGCTTGTGCAATTCCCTTAAATATTATGCTGTTGAAAACAAGTGTTTTTACAATGTCAATGCATCACACCGGCGTCCATTTACAGCAAGTGAGCATCAACATATCCAGTTGTATGCGGCTAAAAAGTTTGGTGGGTTCCCGCGTTTGCCTTCATATACCCAATATGTTTTGCGTGCGAGTACTTTAAAAGGTTTGGTTGATTTGGTAAACAAGAGTTTAAATTATGAAGGCTTAGAAGATCGCTATACCTTAATCAGGGGCATTCCAGTAAGCCCTGAGCATATCAAGCTAGGGTGTGTCTATTATTCTATTGATACTGAAACCATTCGTTACAAAGTAAGAGATTCTTGGTGTCATGAGGTGATTCATCAAGGAAAACTCTCTATTGATTTTGGTTTTTCTAAAAGGGATTTCTTAGAATTGAGTTCCCAGAAAAAATTAGCTTATATATTAAATATGACCTCAAAAAGTGGACATACACGGCCTAATCTCAGCGTCACAAAGTATTATAAAGCATGTATTGCGTATGAAAAATTCAAGGTGATTTATGATAATCTTCCTGCAGATGAACGCGACCGATTGAACCATGTGACCATGAGATTTGATAATACTTTGGTGCGCACATTTTATGAGATTTGGTCTGATGGGTATCCGGATTGTATGTCAGCTGCAAGCAAATGGTTTTCAACCTTGATTTTAGATTATCTTCCAGAGTTGAAATTTAATGTACGGATTGAATCTGATTCTATTCAAAGTAAGTATTTACAGAGTGCGCGTAGTACTTCACAGAATTTGTATCAGCAGAATAAAATACTGAATGATCTATGCGGTTTTTCGGTTGATCTCAATGAACTTTTAACTCATATCAGTAGCCGAGTTGATTTCAGAGGGATTCTTACGCGAGGATTGTACTTGTGTGGTATGGACTTGGAAGATGACCTGCCTATTCCAGAGGAGTTGTTCATAGTAGATACGCAAACAACGTCTAAGTCACTTACGTCTTATTTATCACAAACTATTTTTAATGGCAACCAGCATGAACTTAGCGTGGGCACCCATAGCCAGCATGATAATACGGACAGTGAATCAAGAACTAATTCCCATAGCTCTACTGATTCAAGCACAATGATTCTAGTAAAGTCTTAACGCAACGCTGCTTTGTCAGGGGATTAGGCTGCGCGCGTTATTTCTTCAATGGGTTCATCCGCTTTATTCCAATTTAAAAGAATAGTTGCAATGATGCCTGCAATCAAACCCCAAAATGCTGCGCCGATACCAAACAAAGATAGTCCAGATGCAGACACTAAAATAGTGATGATGGAAGCTTCGCGGTGTTGTTCTGATCCCAGAGCGACATTGATACTCGACCCGATAGTGCTAAATAAGGCTAGTCCTGCAATGGATAAAATCAATTCTTTAGGAAAGGCAAAGAATATAGCGACCACCGTAGCACCAAAAACAGCGATGGCTAACCAACATATCCCAGCAAAAATAGTCGCTTTGAAGCGATGGGCTGGGTTAGAGTCTGCTTCTTTACCTGTACATATTGCAGCTGTAATGGCAGCAAGACTAATGGAATAACAACCAAAAGGCGCAAATAACAGCGTAGCAAGTCCTGTCCATCCAATCACAGGAGAAATAGGTGGCTGATAACCAGATGTGTTCAACACCGCTATGCCTGGGATGTTTTGTGATGTCATGGTGACTACAAATAAAGGAATACCAATACTTATTAAGGCTGGTAATGAGAAGACGGGTGCAATAAAAATAGGGGTAGATAATGCAAAATGACATTGATCAATATGAAACAAGCCTTGAGCACTAGCAACGACAACTCCCACCAGCAAGACTAAAATAATGACATATCTGGGGAAAAATCGTTTACCAATCAAATACACCATCAACATCGTGCACACCATAGAGGCTTGATCTTGCATGGCTGTGAAGACATTAATGCCAAAATGCAGCAAAATCCCGGCGAGCATAGCAGAGGTGAGCGCTCGTGGAATATGCTCCATCACCTTTTGGAAAAGACCAGTAACACCGGATAAAATAGTAAGTAATGCGGCGAACACAAAAGCGCCAATGGCTTCTGGCATACTAATACCAGTTAAACTGGTGACGAGTAAAGCAGCACCAGGTGTAGACCAACCTGTTAAAATGGGCATCCGGTAATGCATTGAAAAACCAATCGAAGTGACAGCAATACTCAAAGCCAAAGCAAATAGCCACGAGCTGATTTCTGCTGGATTAGCGCCTGCATTACTGGCCGCCTGAAACACGATCACGCCGGAGCTGGTAAAACCGACCAATACTGCGACAAACCCGGCAGTCATATTAGAAAAAGAAAAGTACTTAAGCAAAAGATTCTCCTGGATAGGTCATTTTATCAATGATGTATCATGTATCTTGCCTTGGAGAGTCTTGTCAGACAATCCATGTTTATAGGCATTGTATATCAGTATGAATGGATATACATGACTATCAGTCAGGCATACCTAAACAACTTATTGTCGTATCAACCCGTCATCCTGAGCAAAGCAGAGGAGCTGCCGGTAATCAGGAGATCTTTTGCTTTGCTCAGGACGTCGGAGTTTCCGCTCAGATAACGGAGGTATCGTTCAGTATGACTGAGGTGCCGTTCATCACTCCTGCGTTACTGATGACGATTTTTGGCCCAAATTACCATTAGTGATCATTTTAACATAATTTTCATAGCGTTTCAGCGAAATTTGGTGAGTTTTTACCGCATCAAGCACTGCGCAATTTGGGGTATTAGAATGAGTGCAATTCCGAAATTTACAATGCGAGATATACGGCTTAAATTCCCGAAACCCAGCAGCAATCATGGGTTGCGACATCGACCATAAAGAAAACTCGCGCACGCCAGGAGAATCAATCAAATCACCTCCGCTTGGCAGGTGATATAAATGAGAGTTGCTGGTTGTATGACAGCCAAACTGGCTTTGTGCAGAGATCTCACCTGTTTGAATACGGGCTACTTCATGTGGCAGGATATAGCGAATCAAAGAGGATTTACCTACGCCGGATTGCCCGACAAACACGGAAACCTGATTGCGCAGTGATTTTTGTAATGTATTGAGTTCCTGTGATTTGATATTTGTGAACAACAAAGGGTATCCTAATGGTTCATAATGTTGCAAAAGAAATTGACGAATATCTTCTATGCCCAAATCAGATTTATTTAAGATAATAAAAGGCTGTATGTTCAGGTGTTCGGCCATGACCAAATAACTATCTAAAAGCAACCATGAGACGGCAGGCGCAGGTGCAATGACAATCATGATTTGACTGATATTGGCTGCGATGGCTTTCACATGGCCTTGAGCATCTGGTCTGCCCAAAACACTTTTTCTCGGGTAAACACTCAGCACAATACCTTGACCTGGGCCTTCGGGTTGCCAAATCACTCGATCTCCAGCCACCATCGAATTAAGATTGGGCCGAATGGCACAATGCACGGCATGGCCTTCTTGATCTTCAATATGAGCATGGCGACTATAGCGCGTGATCACCAAGCCTTCACACAGCGTTTTGTCCGAATTGTTTTCGTGTAACTGGCGATAATTTTGGTGTTGTTTGGCAATACGTGTTGATTGTTGTTTATTGATGCGTCTTTTACTCATAGAAAGATCAGATATAATTAAGAAGATGATAAAGAGGATACCATGAAAATATATCTTGTAGGTGGTGCTGTCCGTGATCAATTACTTGGCTTGCCGATTAAAGAACGTGATTGGGTTGTGGTAGGGGCAGAGCCTCAAGCATTACTGCAGCAAGGATATCAACAAGTTGGACGTGATTTCCCTGTGTTTTTGCATCCTGAAACCCATGAAGAATATGCTCTGGCGCGTAAAGAAAAAAAACGAGGTTCTGGATATTATGGCTTTGAATGCGACGCGAATATCCATGTGACTTTAGAAGAAGATTTGGCTCGGCGCGATTTGACCATCAATGCAATGGCAATGGACAGTAAAGGACATTTGATCGATCCCTATCAGGGCAAACGGGATTTAGACGCAAAATGCTTGCGGCATGTTTCTGATGCATTTATAGAGGATCCTGTGCGGGTTTTGCGTCTGGCACGGTTTATGGCTCGTTTCCAACATTTGGGGTTTGACGTTGCCCCAGAGACGCGAATATTCATGCAATATATGGTCAGAGAGGGTGAGTTAAGTTATTTGGTTCCAGAGAGAGTCTGGCAAGAATGGCAGCAAAGTTTGAATGAACAGCATCCTACGGCTTTTATCACAACCTTGCGTGCTTGTGGAGCTTTAGGCGTGGTACTCCCTGAAATCGATGCTCTATTTGGTGTGCCCAGCGGCATCAAACATCATCCTGAAATCGATACAGGGATTCATACTTTGATGGCCCTAGACGAAGCAACTAAACTGTCGTCAGATCCCATAGTACGTTTTGCCACCTTGTTGCATGATCTTGGTAAAGCGCGTACGCCCATGCAAAATTGGCCGTCACAACAGCATCATGATGAATTGGGGTTGCAGGTTATAGAACAATTATGCCAGAGACTCTCTGTACCGAAACGCTACCAAGCTCTGGCTTTGATGGCGGCCCAATGGCATTTGTATATTCATCGCGTAGCAGAGTTGCCGGCAGAAAAAATAGTAGATATATTCGAACGTACGCATGCTTTGCGCGATCAAGGGGATTTTGAGCGCTTGCTTTTGGTCTGTGAAGCCGATTATCGTGGACGTGGTGTGCCTTCTGCGACAAAAAAGTCATCTTTAGATTATCAACAAGCTCAAGTCTGGCGTATAATGCTGACGGAATGTCGTAAACTGCAAGCTCAAACTTGGGTAGAACAAGGATTGACAGGCATTGCGATCAAAGAAGCACTACGTGCAGCACGTGTTGCGTGTATCACTAAAATACAACATGGAACTTGAATGAAATCTAATCAAAATTTGATTTGGATCGATTTGGAAATGACTGGCCTCGATCCCAAGAAAGATCGGATTATTGAATTGGCCACGGTAGTGACTGATTCTAATTTAACGATTTTAGCGGAAGGCCCAGTGTTTGCCATTCATCAATCTGATGCTCGGCTAGAGGCGATGGATACCTGGAATACCAGACAACACAATCAATCAGGATTGGTGGACAGAGTCAAAGCAAGCACCATCGATGAAGCTACAGCAGAGCAGCACACCATCAACTTTTTACGCCAATGGATTGATGCGGGTAAATCGCCTATGTGTGGGAATAGTATCTGCCAAGATAAACGTTTTTTATGCGAATACATGCCGAATTTGTCGGATTTTTTCCATTATCGTCAAGTGGATGTGAGTACACTCAAAGAACTGATGATGCGTTGGCGTCCGCAATTGGCATCTAGTTTCCAGAAAAAATCAAAACATTTGGCTTTAGAGGACATCAAAGATTCTATTGCTGAATTAAACTATTATAGAAACTATTTTATTCAGGATCATCATGCTTGAACGTGAACCATTGGTTTTGCCGGATGGGGCAAATAAATTATTATTACATTCTTGTTGTGCACCGTGTTCAGGTGAAGTGATGGAAGCACTATTGGCTTCAAATATTGATTTTTCCATCTTTTTTTATAATCCAAATATTCATCCTATACAGGAATATGAGATCAGAAAACAAGAAAACATCGCATTCGCTAACAAACATAACATTCCTTTTATTGACGCAGATTATGATAAAGACAATTGGTTTGCACGCGCCAAGGGTATGGAGTACGAGCCCGAGCGCGGTAAGCGATGTAGCATGTGTTTTGACATGCGATTTGAGCGCACCGCTTTGTACGCTCATGAACATGGATTTCCCGTGATTTCTAGTTCGTTAGGTATTTCGCGTTGGAAAGACATGAATCAAATCAATGACTCAGGTGTTCGTGCCGCAGCGCATTATCCCAATTTGGTCTATTGGACCTATAATTGGCGCAAACAAGGCGGTGCTGCGCGTATGTATGAAATAGCCAAACGTGAAAACTTCTACCAACAAGAATATTGCGGTTGCGTCTACTCTTTACGCGATACCAATGCATGGCGTAAAACCAATGATCGCGAACGGATTAAGATTGGGGTTAATTATTATGGTGATGAGAGTGAGCCTGTAAGCAAATAGCCTGGTAGCCACTTTCTTATCAATACCCTCATCCGGATTGAGTGAAGGTTCTGTTCCAACAGGGTACCACAGACGCTGTTTATCTTTTGGCTAGGATACACTCGCTGGCCTGGCGATAAGCACGGCAGGCTGAGGTTTCATCCTCCAAGACTTCAAATAATTTGCCCAATGCGTAATAAGCTTCAAAGGACGGTTGGATTTGGATGCTTTGTTCGAGATGGGTTTTGGCTGATCCCCAAACTCGTTTTGCGGCCAGAAGTTCTCCTAGGCATCTGTGAACAGCAGCTGACCTAGGATGCGTTTTAAGCAGTGATTCAATGAAAGGAATGCGAGCATCTGTGGGATTAATTTGGCCATACCATTGAAGCAATTGCTCATCTAAAGTGTGTTGTAAACAGTCTCTCAAAATATGCTCTGCTGCTTTGTCTTTGTGTCTGCTCAACAGATAACGTGAATACACCGCAGTAATTGCAGCATCATGTTTCAAATCCTTAGGTAAATTTTGCATGACATGTTCTAAGGTCTGTTGTTGACCATTAAGCAAAATTTGCGGATCTCCTGAACCAGTCGACTGGCGTATTGTCTCTGGGGATGTGGGGTCAAAGGACTCTGATGTATCCTGATGTGGATGTTCAATATAAGTTTGAATAATGTGCACATAAGTTTGTTGCTTTATCTGACGTAAGTCTGCTTCTGAAAGAATATGATTGGATTTGAGTTTGGGGAGCAGTTGAATCAAAGCAGGTCCATTTTGTGTTGTTCGATACAGGTGTAGAAGTAGTTTCAATACATAAGGGTGATCAGGACTCATGGTTTGCAAAGCCTGTAAAGTAGCGGCAGCCTGTTCCCACTGTTGGTGGTCTAATTGTAGTTGTGCTTGTATGAGCTCGATGGCAATGGTTGCGTCGGGCGCCACTTCTTGAGCTCGGGACAAATACTTGTCGCGTAATCCAGGCTCACCCAATTCTTCTGCGGCTCTGGCAGCTGTCAGATAATTGATCAACGGCAAATCAGTGTCAGTTGCAGCTGAAATCAGATGCTTTTTTGCGGTTTTCCAATATCCTTCACTGAATTCAATTAAGCCCCGTTTGGTCTTAGCTTGGGCCTTATGCAAACGTCTGCTGGCACGCCATTTGCGCCAACGATGGGGCAAATCAGAGATGTATTTGAGTGTGAACAAGAGAAAATGGACCAAAATAGCGAAGCAGATCATAGCGATTATGGCCAGCCAAAAAGTCGATTCAATCGTCCAATGATGGATGGTGATCACAACATAACCAGGATCTTGCTGTAGCCAAAGTCCCACATAGATTGAGGCCAGCAATACCGCAAACATAGTAAGCATTCGTATCATGATGGAGTCTCATTCTGTGGCGCAGCTGTTTCAGGCTTCTCAGCCGTTTCATGATCAAATATTTTCGTATAATCGCTTAATGTGATCTTGTTTTGACTTATTTTGCTTTGTTGCAATGATTGCAATACATGAAGGATGGCCTGAGTTTTTGCATCATTCACATCGAAACTGTGACAGATGGTGTCGATAGCTGATTCTAATGCTGAGTCATAGACCTTTTGTTGTTGTGTCATGAGTCCCATCTCAGCTTGTTGCAAATTCATGCGAATACGTTCTTGTAAAAGCACGATATAATAAGGACCCAGCTGCGTTTCAATGGCATCACTTTGATGATGAATGGCTACCAGCCCACGGAGTTGCTGGAGACTTTCTTGCAATTGTTCACGCCATGGAACAGGTGACTTGGATGGTGTTGGAGATGTGGGTGTAACTGTTTTGTGCGGCACTAACGGCAAGGTATGTATTTGTTTTTGAACGAGTTTGATCTTGGTCAACAGAGCACCTACATCGATCACAGGTAGTTGCTCGAGCATGAGTACATCTTGGGCAATTGCTTGGCGTGCAGTTTGTTGATCGATGCTGGGAATTTGAGCAAAAATATCGTCAGCTTGTTTTAATAAAGCTATGGTTGCGGGAACATTATAAGTCCATTTTGAATTGATTTGGGCTAACTCTAGGTAATGACGGGCTGTTTTAATTTGCCAATCTTGGTCGTGAGCGAGTTGGGGTTGATTGTGTAACAGTGTCTGAATATGTTGCGTATTTGTGCTTACTTGCTGAGATAACTGTTCAGTGGATTGTGAGATTTTATCAAGCATAGTTTGCAGATGATGTAGCTCATCTGCCGGTTTTTGTATGCTGTTTTCTCTAGCGTGAGTACGCAGTTGTATCGCTGTGCGTTGATTAGCAAAAAGTGCATACGCACTGAATAATATGGCGAGTAAAGACATGCTAACGGGGCCCCATGACACTTTGTTTTTAGATGTTATAGGGGTTGATTCAATCTTTAAATCAGATGGAGCTTCTTCCTTGTCCATGTGTTAGTCCCGCTAATGTGGTTAAAAGGTCGTCGTAGGGAGATAAGATGACTGTATGCATGCCATAGCGATGCGCCAGGTCTGCTAAACGAGAGCTGATCACGATACAGGGTTTGGATTGAATCCAGGGCCTTGCATCGCGCTCAAATAACACAAATAAATTATCAATCGCCTCATGACTTAACATCAGTATAATATCCACCGCGTCATCTTGCCACAAAGTATGGGTAAAAGAGCTATTTTTTTCCGGTAAACTGCGATGATAAACAGCTGCAGTGTGCAAAACTGCGCCTCGTTTCTTTAAGGTGTTTGCCATTAAGGGGCGACTATGCTCGCCTGAAACCAACAAAATGGCGCTGTCTTGGATGTTTTGTAAGGCAGCTAGGTTTAAAAAATGCTCGCTATCAGCGACGGTAGGCAATTCGGACACAGTAATATGATGCTTTGCTAAGGCCTGAGCGGTGGCTTTGCCGATGGCCATGCATTCAATAGTCTTCGGCCAAATCAGTTGATGCGTTTGGATCGCTTGAAAAAAGTACTCAACCGCATTGGCACTAACAAAAATAGCTTTTTGCAGAGAAGACAGGGGTGGCAGATCTGCAATCCAATTGAATGGAAGGGGATCAATGCATAACGTGGGCAATTCTATCGATATGCCGCCAGCATCGCGAATCATTCTGCTTAAGAGTTTGGCCTGATGTTTGGGGCGGGTATTTAAAATTCGTAACCCATTTAAATGCAATCGAGTAATTGTTTTGCTCCTTGATCTAAAAGCCGCTGCGAACAAAGCTCAGCCAGTTGCGCTGCGGTGTCAATGTCTCCTGCACAAGATGCAGAGAGCACCTGTTGCCCATCTGCAGATAATACCTTGGCACTAAGTTGTATGTGATTGGGTTGATGTTCTTCGCAATAAACCGCCACAGGCACATGACAATTACCCCCCAATAGTGCATTCACCTGGCGCTCTGTTGTGACGCAAATGGCTGTAGTTGGGTGATTTAACGGGCTCATCAACGCACGGGTTTGTTCGTCGTGCAATCGACACTCAATCCCTAACGCGCCTTGTCCGCAAGCCGGCAACATGATGCTCTGTGGAATAATCTGCTTGATCACATGTTGAAGATCCATGCGAATTAGACCTGCTGCAGCAAGAAGAATAGCGTCAAAAGGCGTTGAGGAAAGCTTAGCAATTCGAGTCTGGATATTGCCGCGCAACGTTTCAATCTGTAAATCGGGACGTAGTGCCAGCAATTGGGATTGACGACGCAAGCTAGATGTACCTATTCTTGCCTGCTTAGGCAATGCTTGAATAGAAGCATAATGCTCACTGACAAGGGCATCAAAGGGATTTTCTCGCTGACATATTGCCGCGATGCCTAAACCACCTGGAAACTCAGCGGGCACATCTTTCATAGAATGAACGGCAATGTCTGCTCGATTCTCTAACAAGGCGTCTTCTAACTCTTTGACAAACAAACCTTTGCCCCCTTTAGGAACATTTATATTTTTAAGAAACCGATCTCCTGACGTCAACATAGGGATCAATTCAATTTTAAGTTCTGGCCAAGTGGTTGATAGTTTTTGCGCGATGTATTGCGCCTGCCAAAGTGCAAGAGGGCTTTGTCGTGTTGCGATGCGTAGTTTTAAATCGGACATATGTTCATGCAGTTATAAAAAAAATGATGATAGCATATATTGTGGTTGATGGCGTATGGCAGCTACGGTGCTGCAGGATTTGTTCTTGTAGCCCGCAAGTAGCGCAGCGAATTGCGGGATCGACAATAACACGCCTAATCAATGTTGAATACATATGCCAAAAAATAGATGATCACTTGTCTCGTTTAGCGTAGCCCCGCAATTCGCTGCGCTTTCTTGCGGGCTACGTTGCTTTCATTACATGCGATATCATTTGTGTCATTCGCGCGCCGGAATGACACAATGCAAGCCATTTGGTATAGGATCACGCCATGGGTATTGATTTGGTGGTATGTTTAGAATCGGTTTCCTCTTTGGGGAGTACATTTTTACGGAATATGCTTTGCGTAAAATTAAGAAACTGTTTGGTAGAGTTCATTTCTTTGAGTTGCTCTAATGCCGCGGCATGTTCCTCGTTATATGAGTATTTTAAACTCTTTTTAAGAGCAAGAATGGCTTCGTTCAATCCTGGGGTTTTACGATAGCAAACAGACATATTATACCAAGCCAGTGCTTTGTCGGATAAGGAAATAGCACGCCGACTCATCTGTTCGAAATAATACAAAGCGCGGTCTATTTTTCCAAGATGCATCAGGCAGATGCCCATTTGATTGAGTACAGAAGCTTCGTCGCAATCAAATTTTTTGGCAAGGGTGTAGTAGGTCAAAGCGTCAGAATATAAGTCATTATTATATAAATAATCTCCCATATCCGCGAGAGCCCATGTGTGTAATCTGCGTTTCTGCGGCAGATATTCACCACGAGAACAGTTTTCTAAATCAACAGCCGTTGAGTCAATGATTTTCTTGAGCTGCTGATATTTAAGATCGTTTTGAAAATCCATATTCAACACGTTCACAAATAAGTTGTGGGATTAGTGTGCCAGGTTTTTTTGTCAGATACAACGCCCAAAAGGTTTTTTTTCGATTCGATTGTATTGGATAATTTCTGTTATACTTTTGCGATTAAATGATGGGTGGTGTGTTGGGAGTGGTATGCCAGATCTGAAAAGTACGATGGAACCTTGGTTGGAAGGTTTGAATGAGGCTCAATGGGCTGCCGTGACTGCTCCTATGGGGCATTTATTGATTTTAGCGGGTGCTGGCTCAGGTAAAACCAGAGTATTGGTCAGTCGCATTGCGTATTTGGTGCATACGCGGCAAGTGTCTTTAGAGGGTGTATTGGCGGTGACGTTTACCAATAAAGCAGCTGGTGAAATGAAAGTACGTTTGTCAGCAATCTTACAGCAGCCTTTGTCTGATTTGTGGATTGGAACGTTTCATGGCATTTGCCATCGTTTATTAAGACGCCATTATCAAGATGCAAAATTACCTGAAGCTTTTCAAATTTTAGACAGTGACGATCAAGCGCGCATGATCAAACGGGTGATGACCGATTTGCAGCTGGATCCCGATCAGTGGCCTGTGAGACAAGCTCAGTCATTTATAAATGGTTATAAAGACGAAGGTCTACGACCCAATCAAGTGGTTACACCATCCTTTGGTCCAGCAAAAACTTGGCTACGCATTTATGCTGCTTATGAGCAAGCATGCCAAATTTCTGGTGTGATTGATTTTGCTGAGATTTTATTACGAACCCACGAGTTGCTCCGCGACCATCCAGCCTTGCTGGCTCATTATCAAACCCGGTTTCAAACCATCTTGGTGGATGAGTTTCAAGACACCAATACCATTCAATATGCCTGGATTAGGTTGCTTGCAGGCCAACATGCCAACGTTATGGTTGTGGGAGATGATGACCAATCTATTTACGGTTGGCGTGGCGCCAAGGTTGAAAATATTCAGAAGTTTTCTAGGGATTTTCCTGATACTCAGACGGTGAGACTGGAACAAAACTACCGTTCTAGCGCTATCATATTGCAAGCCGCGAATGCATTGATTGCGCATAATAGTGCACGCATGGGCAAATCGCTATGGACCTCGGGTGATCAAGGTGAAAAAATCGTGGTTTTTTCCGCCTTTAATGAACTTGAGGAAGCTCGTTTTGTCAGCGAACGTGTGGCTATGGAGTGTCAACGTGGTCGCTCTTTACGAGATATAGCTGTTCTGTATCGCTCGAACGCGCAATCTCGGGTGTTAGAGGAAGCTTTTTTGCGTGCTGATATAGGGTATCGTATTCATGGCGGCGTGCGTTTTTTTGAGCGTGCAGAAATCAAAGACACAATGGCTTATTTGCGTTTGATTTTAAATCGAGATGACGATGCAGCGTTTGAACGCGTGGTTAATTTACCGGCGCGTGGTATTGGCGAAAAAACCCTTGATACAGTTCGAACTTTGGCGCGTTCAGAATCAATCTCATTATGGGCTGCGTCGATGGCCATTCTAAGCACCGCTCAGTTACCGCAACGAGCTAGTAGTGCCCTGACTGCTTTTTTGAATTTAGTTGCGACATTGCAAGAAGATATTTTTGGATTGCCTTTAGAAGAGCAAATCAGCAAAGTGATGAATCAATCTGGATTGTATGCCTATTATGCCAAGATGAAAGGCGATTTGGCGGAATCTAAATTACAAAACTTACAAGAATTGGTCAGTGCTGCCAAAGAGTTTCGTTACGAAGATGATGAGGAGCTGCCGCTGCTTGTTAGATTTTTGGCGCATGCTTCACTTGAAGCAGGAGAAATGCAGGCAGAAGCGCATGAAGAATATGTGCACATGATGACCTTACATGCTGCTAAGGGCTTGGAGTTTCCTTTGGTTTTTTTAGTGGGCATGGAAGAAGGGTTGTTTCCTGCCAAGCAATCGGCTGAAGATGCAGGTCGTTTGGAAGAAGAACGTAGATTGTGTTATGTCGGTATGACACGCGCCATGCAACAGTTGATCATGACTTATGCGGAAATCAGACGCCAATATGGGCGCGAGGAGTATCATCGTCCCTCCAGGTTCTTGAACGAACTTCCCAAGGAGTTACTGGAAGAGATTCGAGTCAGTGGTCGTACTGTCGCAGTAAAACCTGCTTTTTCCCGCGCCGTGCATGAATCAGGGTTGCAATTGGGGCAATCGGTGAGCCACGCGCATTTTGGCCACGGGGTGATATTGGCGATTGAAGGCAGTGGCGCGCATACGCGAGTACAAATCAAATTTGCAGATCAAGGCACCAAATGGTTGGTAGTGGCCTATGCAAATTTGGTCACTTAAAAAAGTGTGTATCCAGGGTATTGTGGAGGATTCACTCTTTTTTGACCCTAAGGCGACCACAGCATATGAGCCAACGCTTTAGGGCGCTTGACTATGCCGCCCCAGTGGATTAGACTGATTTCCGCTAATAGGTGATGAAACATGTCTCCTTCAATGAGATATCGGCAGTGATACGTATTGGCTTGTTTTTCTAAATATGGATTGCAAATTAGGAGCTTTACCCGCTCAGTGATGAGCAAAAAGGGACTTGGGGGCTTTACAACTAAAGCATTAATCCGCAATTGTAAGCCCATTGTTGATAGCGCAAACATAGTGCCACTCAAAAAAACCATTTCTCAGCTACAGATAACTCATCATGCAATATTTTAACGATCGGCGAAATTGAAGCTTATAACGTCATCCTTTCAGGCTTAGATTGGGGGAACGTTTTATATTAAGCTAGTTAGTGTCCGTTGGTAAGCAGCAGTGAAGGCACAGCCTTCTAGGAAAAATGCAGTTAGTGGCATTTTATGGATTTAGAGTTTTTGATGTTGGTTCAAACAATTATGAAGAGTAGATTACGGAAGGCATTGTTTTATACCCTGGCTGTGTTTTTTTTGATATCTTGTTCTCAGAGAATGAACAATTTCAACTCGATAAAACAACAAACAGATAAAGAAGTTGCTGCTGCAAAAGGGATTGCCCTGATGAGCAAAGGGCAATATAGTAAAGCCAGGCAGTATTTTTCTGGAATCCTCAAAAACGATCCCAAAGAATGCCATGTTCATTTTTTGAACGCTCTTTCTTATCAATTAGAAGGTAAAGGCTCCAATTATCGGATGCTTGACCTTGCTTCAGTGGGTTATCAATCCGCTATTAAATTTTGTCCCAAAGAACCTTGGCCGTATTACTATCTGGGGCTTATAAACCACCAAAAGAAGCAATATGATCAAGCAGAAGCCAATTTTGCACTTGCAATGCAATTAGGTACAAAGAAAGACAGTGAATTGTTTTTTAATGCTTTTATTCTGAGTGCAAAAAGAAATAATGATAGACGCAGTATTGAGCTTCTGATTGAACAACTTGAAAAAATTGATCCTCGTGCTCCTTTGATTAAGAGTCTGAAGAAAATTTTATCAAAAATGCCTGTTCAGAAAAAGCCAGTTTATTCAGAGGGCAAAGTGTCTGAGGAGCGGGGCGAAGGGCCTGTTCGTTCTAACCCACCTCCCCAATTCTCTTCGGACCATAAACAAGTTTTTGTTGATGTGGTGTTTATTCTTTCTAGAGAAATCAACGAAGAAACCAGAGGGGTAAATTTATTAAACGGTTTACAGTTGCAATATGGTACAAATACTGCCACGTCTCAGTTTGGCACTAATACCTGGAAACAATACGCTGATGCACTCAATGCCAACCCTGTTTTAGGTAGTTCAGGAGGTAACCCCGCGTTAGCTTACTCAAGCTTGATCACTCAAACCATCGCCATTCCTACGTTGACTTACAATTTAAATATTTTTAATAGTCAGGCAGAGAATGACCAAGTTTTATCCAGGCCTACTTTATTGGCTCGAGATGGTGTTTTGTCAAATTATTTTTCAGGGCTGCAGGTATTGTTAGGTGTATCTGGATTAAATGCGGGCCAGGTACAAGTCATACCGTTAGGTTTGAACTTAAAAATAATGCCAAAATTTCGAAAAGATGGTTCTATCAATATGGATATCGATTTTTCGCGAGAAGTCCTGACAAAATCTGCTACTGTGGGGAGTTTTGCAACGTCAGCTACGGCTTTAAAAGAAACGACTCATACAACGGCTAACATTCACTTTGGGGAAACAGTGATTCTTAGCGCGCTATCTGAAACGTTAAATTCTTTTGCAAGCGATAAAACCCCAGGATTAGGGGATACACCTTTGATTCGACTAGGCTTTAGCCGAAGAGGACTGGTAAAACAAAACACTTCTTTTCTTATTTTAATTACGCCTCACCCCTCTATAGCGTTTCGAGATAGGCAAAAAAGTGCGATATTGGATGAGCGCAGTCAGCTTGCCATGCTTTCTGAGTATGTGAATCAAAATATTAATCCAACCAGTAACTTGGCGACTATTGTAAATCATCTTAAGTTCTTAACCGTATACACTGAAAACAAAGTGATTTATCATCGTTTTTATGATCAGAAGTATATCGATCGTGCTGTCCAGACACATTTCCAAGCCATGGAGTCATTTTAAAGATAACTAGGAGAAAAGCGATGTTTCGTTTTGGTTGGATAGTGTTGTTGCAACTTTTATTGAGTCCTATTCTTTCAGCCAGCCCAACGAGCAAATGCCTTGAAGGCATTCCAGATGATGAAAATTGGATTGTTTCTGGGAGTACATTACACAATACTGTACAATGCCTAGAGAACACGATTTCTCTTAGAAAACCACCTGAAGCAGCAGCGCTCAGTGTGACTCTTGGAGAAATGATTCCTGTCATTAAATATGATAGTGCATCTTATATTCAGCCGAATGTATTTAAGAATGCTGATACAGTTTCTACGCTTTATATTCAATTTATCACTCAGATCAAACAAGAAAAAATAATTACCCTTACTTTTATGGATGATGCGACTCAAAAAGTCTTTGAGCTTACTTTAAAATCGAAAGATAAAGCAAAAGAAAAAATTGAACTGAGTCAGATAAAACAATTGCCTAAAACATACGCGGGGTATATCTTGATTCATTGCGCATCTGAATCAGTATTTGAGCCGTTGGTACCCATTATTTACTCCATTAATTCTAAAAACAATCAGTCCAAACCAGATATGTAACAGGGAGTTGCTCACATGTGGATTTTTTTTCTAGTCAAACCAGCATATCAGCGTTCTACTCGCAAAAAACAGAACAAAAGATTGTCCGCATTGCTTATGACGGTAGTTTGTTTCTTTGGCCAGACAGCTTATGGTGCAACCGCTCCTTCATCGCAGCGAGGTGCTTTATTTGATGTTACCCTGTTCCAGGGCAACTTGGGATGGGCTGATTTTACGGCATCCAACACCACGCTCAACGCACTTGAGCCTAGTTTACGTTATAACGCTAAATTTATTGGCTCTGGAGCACATGCAGCTATAAGCCTGGTTGACCTAAATCGTTTACAAACCTACCTGGTGGGTGGGCGTTTTGGAGCGCAAGTATTTTCAAACGCATCAGGCGTTGCTAGCATCCCAAGGCAACCGATTACCGCCAATACTCGAACTTATATCCTCACGCGGACAGAAGGTATTTTTGCAGATTTTATACTAGCAAAATCAAATGAAAAACGCCCTGTTTATGTGTATGGATTTGCAGGTCTTGGGTACGATCGTTATATGTTAAAAGGATATCAACCTCGACTTGCAGATGAATTACCCAGGCTGGACACTAAAGACTTGGAGTGGACTTTTGCTGGGCGGGTTGGAGCTGGGTTGGGGTATAAACTTACAGAGAACTATACCGTTGGCATAGAATACACCTATCTTTTTGGCCAAAGTTTTGAGCCTAGTTCTGGAACAGTTTTTCCAGGAAAAGATCATGGTTCTACAATTGACGCCACGTTCAGCGTTCTGATTGGCTGGTAATCTCGGAGAAAATATGAATTATCAAACGATACGTGCGATTGTTTTCAAGTTGGTCTGTGTATGCTGTATAACGTGTTCAACTGCGGTTATGGCAGATGTTTGCGGCGACGATTTTTGCTCGCGTCGCTGTGACGATAGTGGTGCATGCGGCTCCTTTCTTTTTACAGATGAAGATGATAATAACTGCTCTTGTGAGTGCCAAGCAGCCTGTTCGCCACAAGAGTATGGATCTGTGTTACCTTGAATAGCGTTTGAGTTCAGGACAAAATCATACTTTGATTGCATCTAATGTGTGTCATTCCGCACAGGCGGGAATATATCTCCAAACTTGTTCATCACTTTGCCCCGAAAATAGATTTCCGCCTGAGCGGGAATGACAGAATTTAAACAGTTTTTATACCCATACCGATGCGATTTGGCCTCAATAGAGCTAAAAAAACTTCCCTCTCGTGTAAGACCTATAACATTCAAAGTAACTCCCCACGTCATCCCGAGCGGAGCGAGGGATCTCCTGTCGTGTGGCACAATTTTTAAAGAATCGATTGATACAAGT
>CAZVEH010000044.1:0-18956 GCA_964625775.1 uncultured Legionella sp.
TGAAAACGGTATTATATCCCATAACTCAGTCATTTAAAAATCAAATTACTATACCAATTCGATCTAGAGAGTTTAGCCTCATTTGTTAAATTAATACTCAGTTCAAACTTAAATTCTATTGGAGTTTTATAGCCCAAGCTAGAATGTGGTCTTACCATGTTGTAGTGATTTCGCCAAGACAATTTATTAGATTACAATCGGCTGGCTAGTGGACTGGTTTGATTAGCATGGGGAAAGTTTTCACTTTGCATTTTTGATAAGAAATACTTCCTCTTCCATTATCTTCAACACTGGTTAAGTCTGGGAATAATTGAAAATTATATTGTGATTTGAAAATATAAACTTTAATAAGATTTACATTGTTATCTCTTTCTATTTTATCTGCTGGATATTTATTGCAGATTATTTTTTTATCTATATCAGAATAACCGCATCTTGATATATAAATTACATCTTCTGGATAAATGTCCAAGATAGTTGTGAATTGATATTTTTTTAATTTATCAAGAGTGTAGTCTATACTCCGTTCCACTTTTTTTGTTGTCTGACAATGATAAGTGATTGCAAAAGCTTGAAAGGGAAAGCAAAAAAATAAAATCAAAATTAAACTTTTCATTAGGATATGCCACAAAAGATAAATTTTGTCCAAATAATCTAATACTCTAACTCAGATTTAACATAGAGATGGACACAGATCAATCATGTAGAATCAATGGAGTCAGACTCGATTGATAATTTCAATTGCAAATCAATCGAGTCTGACCCCATTGATTCCTTGATTGCTCTTCCCGAAGAATCTGAGCTCTTTGAGATCGGAGTGAATATTAGGCAAAGGATTGATTCGTCAGTCACTGCGTTCCATCCTTACCCTACGGGCGCACTTCGTACGTCCTAAATACTACGCCGCACTTCGTGCTCTTCGCTTCGTATTTATTCGAACCTCCGACCCTTTGGTTCGTAACCTGATGCTCTAGTTTTAAAGTCCATTAAAATCAACACTTTACGATGCGTCAAACTCGTAAAAAACGGTCTAGAACTGCCTAGAACGGCGGAGCACGGTCACAGTTAAGGCATGTTTGTGTCACTGTGACAACAATTAGAAATAGATGGCTACTTGACGATCGTACCATATGTGGTACAATTAAATATGAAAATAATAACAGTTAAGTGTTATCAATCTGCCTCGGGAAATGAGCCAGTGAAAGAGTGGCTACAAACGCTTTGTAGAGATGATAAAAGAATTATTGGTGAAGACATTAAAACAGTAGAATATGGCTGGCCGTTAGGTATGCCGCTTGTTTGTAAATTAGAGAAAAATTTGTGGGAAGTAAGGATTGATCTGACGAACAAAGAAATAGCCAGAGTATTTTTTACAGTGAAAGATGGATTAATGGTACTTTTGCATGCATTTAAAAAGAAATCACAAAAAACGCCACCGAATGATTTAGATATTGCTAAAAATAGGCGAGATCAACTGTTAAATGCTTAGGGGGACGGTATGAATAAACATATAGGTAGCTCGTTCGATGATTTTCTTGAAGAAGAAAATTTACTAACGGATTCATCTGCAGAGGCGTTAAAACGTATTCTTGCATGGCAGATTCAACATTTTCTTGATGTGAATCATATTAAAAAAACAGAATTTGCACAGCAAATGAAAACCAGTCGTTCTCAGTTGGATAGATTGTTGGATCCAGAAAATACAAATATTAGTCTTAAAGCATTAGTTAGTACGGCAAATGCTATGGGGAAACATGTTGAGGTTAGGATAGTGGATTGAAGAAACCAATAGAGCAGTAAGTGTGGAAGTTGTATCAGAAAGCAAGCGTGCCGCGCATTATCCGTTTTTTGATAAAATACCTTGTCATAATATTGATGATAGTGAATTACATGCGTTTCGTAAGCTGGCTAAATTATATGCTGGGTTGTCTGTCGGGCAAATAGAAAATATGGTTAAAAACAAATCATTAATAGAGATATATTATGACAAATAAAACTAAGTATAAAAGTGATGCATTTGAAGCAATTCATTCTTCGGCTTCAGCATTGCTTAAAATAGGGGCTATTGATAAGTCTACTATGCGAGATTTTAATGAATCTTGTCTGCTGGATATGCCGGATATGAAGCCATCACAAATCAAAAAATACGTGAAAATAATCATGTAAGCCAACCAGTATTTGCTCGATATCTGAACACCAGTGAATCAACTGTTCAAAAATGGGAATCTGGAGCAAAGCATCCCAGCGGAATGGCGTTGAAATTATTAGCATTAGTGCAAAAGCATGGGTTGCAAATTCTTACCTAAAAAGTAGGGCTTTCCCTCCGATCCGTATTCAATAAAAGAAATGTAAAACTTCTAATGATCATTTATTAGCCACAATATATTTTAGTAATAGATCGTCGAGAATGCTCCAATTCACGGCTTATAATTTCACGAACCTTACGATCTTGGCTTTGTCAGATGCATTTAGACGCTTTGAAATCTCACCACCTGCAATAGGACAAAGCCAACTCTTTTTATGCGGATCAAATTCTTGTGTAAGTTCGTGATATCGTCGTTGAGCATAAGTATGGCGTAGACCGTGGCATTTTCTAAGTCCCATCTGTTTTGTTTGTATTTGGTAATTGCTTAAGTGTTGTTTGTACGTTCTGTTTTTGGGAGGAGCACTTGCAGTGAAGATGGTCAATCTCTATTCAAAATCCGCATATTGTATTTATTGAGGTTAATTGCTGTGCTATTATGGGCGCAATTTTCGGTATGAGCTATCAAATCTCAATAGCAAAAACTGCCCTATACCTTCTTGCTGACCCTCAAAAACCAAGGGGACATTATGCCCAATTATCGCATCATTCAATACCGCCGTTACCATGATACGTTTGTATCGGAGTTTTTCTTGCAACTGGCAAATGTTATTGAGGTGTCACGTGGACGCTCTCAACATCAACAGTGTTTTAAAGAGCAGTCGGTCTCGTTATTGCTTAGCTTGGCGCAAAGTTTTGGTGGAACGATTGGTGGCGTGGTAGGCGCCGTTGGTGATGTGGGTCTCTCGGTTTTGGGTCAGCGCGAAGAAGATAAAAAGATGGGTTTGTTGAGTCCTGAGCATTTGTCCGGCCAATGGGATAGTTTGCGTAAATTGGTGAATGAGGCAGCGAGAGAAGCTGTGGGTCGCTATCGTCACTATTTGACAGGATGTTCTGAAGCCGATGCGACGGAATTGGGTCGCGTGAGCGCTCAACGGTTGTGGGAATATTTATCAAGAACAAAGCAATCTTTTAGTATTGAGGCGATGCTTGAGGGGATTTTAAAGGGCAGGTCTGGATTTTTGCATGATGGTTTGTTTGATACAAAGCTTGGTGATTCAAAAGACACAGCGGAGGGGGTATTAAAGCATTCTGGGATTGCTTATGACGAGCAAGGTGAATGGCGATATGCGTTTCATCCAAAAGACAAAGGCAGATATCGCTTTGTATTGCTGCCCTATGAGAAAGCCAAGGCACGCATTATTGAGAAAAAATATCAATTGATGGCAATGTCTATAGAGCGTGCGACAGAGCTTAAAGCGCTTTGGGATGCGCCATTAGATGGTGATATTGCAGAAGACAGCAGTGTTATTGATGCAGCTTATCAAGCAAGATTAAACAAGCTAGAGCAAGATTGGTGTGATATTGGGACTTGGCAACACATTGTCAATGCGAAGTTAGACGACCTGACCCAACAAGGCGCGCAAACCCAAGAAGCCGTGGCAAGCTTGCAAGATGTGACTATGGCGCATGAGATGCGTTTAGAGTTTTTAGAGCGACGTTATGTGTCAGCAGCAACCTTGAGCACTGGATGGAGTTACTTGGCTTACCCTCGAGATATGTCATTTCAAAAAAGACCTCAACTATGGTCAACACTTGAGGCGCGATTTGCCTCGTCTGTTTCAACGCCGGTGGTTTTGAGTGGATTGGGTGGCTCGGGTAAAACGAGTTTGGCTTCGGAGTGGGCGTATGCCCAAAAGGAGCGTCATCCATTTACTAATGTTCGTTGGCTTGCTATGGATACATTCCAGCAGTTCGGAAGTGTGGAAAGTTGGGCCAAAGAACTAGGCCTTGCTTATCAAGAAAAAACTCTGAATGAACTTTGGACGATGATAGCGAAGCATGTGAGTGCTGAGAGTTGGTTGATTGTCTTAGATAACGTGCCTCACTACGACGACATCAAAGAAGGGTTGTCAAAATTCACACTCACAGCCCAGCAACGTATTTTGATTACAACGCGAGATGCAACAGGCTGGTGTTATCCTATAACTGTGGATGTATACAGTGAAGAGGATGCTGTGTCCTATATTGAGCAACAAATGGCGGCGGTGGAGCACAGTGGTTTTGACATAACAGCCGCAAAAAACTTGGCGCAGTATTTGAGTTATCATCCCTTGGCTTTGGAATTGGCCATGGCACAAATTTGCCTTAATTTATTACCGTTGAAATCTTATCAAACAAGACTTGAACGCCAAGAGATGGTATTGAATCACTCTCCATCCATGCAAAGTCAAGCGCGGTTAAGCACGCATCAAACGGTTAATGCCTTATGGCAAGATAGTTTACCAAACTTGTCTGAAGATGCTTTGGCGATGTTACGTTTTTTAAGCTTCTTGGATGCACAAGGTGGTGCGCAAGATTTGTTGTTGGCTTTTTTTGAAGATGATGAAATGCGTTTGAGCCAAGCGGTACGCCTACTACGCCAACAGTCGCTGATAAAGCATGTGGATTTAGAGAATGGGGACGAGAAGATTGGCGCGTGGTCTGTGCATCGGCTCCTGCAAGACGCGGTGCGAGACAAATTAGTTGCAGATTTTGCAGAAGAGCCGGCGAAATGGAAAGCATTTTTGACGCGAAGTTGGGAGATTGTTGAAAAGGTATTTCCAGGCGATGTTGCAGCAGCGCAAGATGTTAGTGCTATTCGTCGTGGTGTATCGCATGGCTATGCTTTTTTGAAATATATGGAGATTATCGCCAAGCGCTGGTCATCTGAGACATCTAAAAGCTTTTATTTGCCATGGCGGGCTGGAATATTGTTAAGAGTCGGCAGTGGCGAACAAGACTTGGTTCAGTTTGATGTGGCAATAGAACATTTGAATCAAGCATTGATAATCTATCGCCAAACTTTTGGTGAAAGCTCGAGTCATCCCTGCATTGCTAATACACTGAATCACCTGGGGATTGTATATCAAGCCCAAGGTGACACTGCGCGAGCGATTAAGTTTAAAGAAGAATCTTTAGCAATGCGTCATATTGTATATGCCAGCACGCCAAATCATCCTAGCATTGCCAATACACTGATTAATTTAGGGAATGCTTATCAAGCTCAAGGCGACACTGCTCGAGCGATTAAGTTTTATGAAGACTCTTTAGCGATGTATCGTATTGTATATGCCAGCACGCCAAATCATCCTAGCATTGCGTGTACACTGATTAACTTAGGAAGTGCCTATCAAGCTGAAGGTGACACTGCTCGAGCTATTAAGTTTAAGGAAGACTCTTTAGCGATGTATCGTATTGTTTATGCCAATACGCCAAATCATCCCGACATTGCCCTAACACTGAATAGCTTAGGGAGTGCCTATCAAGCTGAAGGTGACACTGCCCGAGCGATTAAATTTAATGAAGACTCTTTAGCGATGTATCGTATTGTTTATGCCAGTACGCTAAATCATCCTAGAATTGTCCTAACACTGAATAACTTAGGGAGTGCCTATCAATCTCAAGGCAACACTGCCCGAGCGATTAAATTTAATGAAGAGTCTTTAGCGATGTGTCGTATTGTTTATGCCAGTACACCAAATCATCCTGACATTGCCTGTACACTGAATAGCTTAGGGCGCGCCTATCAATCTCAAGGCGACATCGTGCGAGCGGTTAAGCTTTATGAAGAGTCTTTAGCGATGTATCGTAATGTTTATGCTAGCACACCAAATCATCCTAAGATCGCTTTTGTGCTTCGTAATGTGATGCTTGCTGTATCGGGTGTCTATCTTAACCAATATCATGGTAGTTTTTTTCACGCTAGGGGGCATCGAAAGATTTCTGAGTTAAAAAATACTTTGCTTGCCAATCCTAATCTTTCTGAGGCGGAATTAGCAGATCTAGTGAGCCAAGCAACAATAAATGGTCGAAAATCTAAAGAAATGCTTTCCAAGTTTTATCCATAATAGGCGTGGCTCAAAAATTTCTAAGCGTTGGTCTTGCGAGGCCAGCCGCTTGGAATAGGGCGCATATTCCTGAATGCGTAGATTTGAGAATAAACGTCTAAGATGGTTAATTCAAAAAGAAGCGCAAAGACTGATTGATGAATTGCCACCACACTTGGGTGGATGGTCTGATTATGATACGGTGCTGCGTTATGCACATTTGTCGAGTGATCATTTGCAACTGGCTGCTGAAAGAGTATCGGGCACATTTTCGTCACTGGTACTTGGTTTTTAAGTCAAACTGTTCTTTAAAACTATAGAATTAGGGTTAGAGTATTATGTACTTGATGAGTGCCCCCGGAAGGATTGATTCGTCAGTCACTGCGTTCCATCCTCACCCTACGGGCGCACTTCGTGCGTCCTAAATACTTCGCCGCGCTGCGCGCTCTTCGCTTCGTATTTAGTCGAACCTCTTTCGGTTCAAACCCTTCCGGGTGATTACCTTTCGAGCGGATTTGGGTTTCTTTCTTCAGATTGATTTTTCACGTGATTTTGGAGTGGTGCGCCCGGAAGGATTCGAACCTCCGACCCTTTGGTTCGTAGCCAAATTGATCAAGAATAAACATCAATAAAATCAGTAACTTGCGATGTAACGAATTGGCGAATTACTGCCTAGAACGGCCTGAAACAACTGAGGGACTATTACAGTTTGTTACAAATTTGCTACAGGGTTATTTTATCCGAGATTAGGGCGTGTCCTCAATTTAAAGCCATTAATTGAGCAGATTTGTCGATTTGTAAATTCTTTTTGTTCATCATTACACCAGTCATCTATTTTGATTTAATTTCAATCAAAAATTGCAATTAAAATCCTGTAGACTTTTATTTCTGATGTGCGACTATTTTGAAAAAAATTATGGAGCACATATGCCAAGACAAGTACTCACTGATGAGATATGGATGCAGCTTGAAAAGACTATGCGATTTCACGGCTGCCATAAATGGAATAATGATCGTAATGTCATGGAGGCCATCCTATGGAAGCTACGCACAGGGGCTCCATGGCGTGATATTCCCAAAGAATTATGTCCATGGAAAACAGCCTATAATCGTTTCAATCGGTGGGCGGCGAAAGGATTGTGGGCGGATTTTTTTTTGATGTACGAGGCGAAATTGATACGGAATGGGTATTCACCGATGGAAGTTACGTCCGCGCTCACCAGCATGCGAGTGGAGCTCAGCTTGGAGAAGAACGAGCCATTGGTACGTCCAGAGGAGGAGCTACTACAAAGATTCATATTGCCGCCGATGCGCACGGAAATCCGATCGATTTTGAAATCACTGGGGGTCAAGTCCACGACTCCCAAGTTGCATGTAAAATAATAGAAAAAGTGGGCTCAGCAGATCACTTCATAGGCGATAAAGGTTACGACTCAGAAGATATTCGAGAAGAAGCAAGAAGCGCTGGAATGAACCCTGTTATCCCTCGAAAAACAAACAGCAAAAAACCCAACCCGGAATTTGATTCATATTTGTATAAATTGCGCCATTTGGTGGAGAATCTTTTTGCTCGATTGAAGCATTTTAGAAGCATTGCCACACGATTTGAAAAGTTGGCACGAAACTTCAAATCGATGCTTTTTTTAGCATGTTCGATAATTTGGCTTAAATTGAAATGAAAGCGTGGTGTAATGATGAACAAAAAGAATTTACAAATCGACAAATCTGCTCAATTAATGGCTTTAAATTGAGGGCACGCCCTAATTTTATCTATTGGCTCTTTGTTTTTTTAGCATAGATATAGCCATTTTTTGAGCTTGTTTCTTTTTACCTATCACCTCACCTTCAGCTCTACCTTTGATTTCACCTTTTAGATAGTTCTCTGAAATGAGCGTTCTTCTCGGCTGACCTGATCCCAATAAGATTGATAAATCTCTAATTTTGACATTGCCTACTGCCAATGTTAAAATTTCACCAATAAATTTGGTTATCTCTGGATGAACATCATGACGCGTTCTCTGTTGCTATCTGAGGCAAATCGGTTTAACAGGTTTATCCATCATAGTCGAGACTTGCCCAAGAAAACAAAAGAGCTAATTCTTTATGGCAACAACTCATTACTGTTTAGTGCACATGAAGCTTTTTTAAAGCATGGGCTAAATAAGCAATACAAAATAACTATTATTAACAGTCCATTTTGGCTGATGCACACTCATGATGATTTTTTAAATGAAAATTGGGGGCAAAAACTTTACGGATTATCGGGCCCTGCACGCAGACTATTACTGTCACACCAACCTCATTACCCTATTGATCGCTTTGTAACATGGGGAGACTATAAAGTATTATTGCAACAATTAATTCAACAACTTAAAGAGACACCTCAAGTAGAGATTCATGATGGTCGCATACAATCAATTATCAAGCAAAATTATGATTGGCTCATTACTTTAGATACTCAAAAACAAATTATCACTGATAAAAATAGTTTTTTTTATGGGTGGACACGCTTCCCACGCAGTATCAAAATAACATTTGCTGATAATTCTGATGTAATTGAAATTCCTTCTCATACAATTTTATATTCAAAAGCACTTGCTCAGCATCCTAAAGAAATTATTGTATTGGGGCATGGGCTTTCTGTTGTTTGGTTATTAAAACACTTTCCTTCGATGCGGGTTATAACAATTAGGCAAATAGGCGATAAATTGCCTGATGTTCCCTCTAACAAAGATGTGAATATCTCTCAAGAATTGCAAAATGGTAGATTGATTATTATAGATAAAACACCAGATATTGAGCTCAATATTGATTTAAATGGATATGCCGAGATTTATCACAAAAATGATTCAGACAGCTATTTATACAGGGCTCCTATTTACTCTGCGTCTGGTTTTGTGCCAGATCACAGTGTGTTTGCACATATTCCAGAAACTCACAAATTACTGATGCCTATTTTTGAGCCAGGTAAAAATCTTAACCATTCAGAAATTAGTTTAAAAAAAGATAAGTTTATTGCCCCCAAAAACACACCGCCAGGTAGCTCTCCCCACTCAGGGACCATCTTGATGGAGCTGACAAACAATATGACCTGGGCCGATGAGCCTATGTCTTATTTTTCAGAACATCAACACGAACGCTTATTTCAACACCTAAAAGATATTGGCATACAAATTGATAGTCAATTTTTTGCTAAAATTGATGAAGAAGTTATTGAATTAGAGAATGCTTTATCCGCTCAAGAAAGTATTGAACTATACACTAAGTATTTTTATGATCTGTACAATCCTACTCCAGAAGAAAAAAAATTATTTACTCAGGTCATAGAAAACTTATTTATTAACAATAAACCTATCCATACAGCCATAAATTTCTTTAAAATACACGATAGTAAACCCAATTCCTTAGCTATTGATCCAACAATACCTTTACCAAAAAAGGACATCTCATGAAACACATACTAGCAAAAATCGCAACGAAACAAGTAGTAAAACGCATAGCCGTTGACTTGACTAAACTGTTAGAAGAATCAAACAAACTTGAAAAAAGCTATATTAAAGCGTATGGAGGAATGAAAAAAGGTAACAATATGAAAACCACTATAAAAATCCCTACGCAATCGATAAACGACCTTCTTGAAGAGTCTAGTGCCAATAAAAGATTTGATTTTTACTAGCTGCGAGGGGCTTTGCTTCTTAAGGAACGCGAGCAAAATAGGCGAGCGAAACATTTCGGGGTTTTTCGTTGGAAGGTACGGAATTTCCCAGAACACACGAATAACCTGTCTGTAGCGAATTGTTATTTTTTAAAATAAGCTAAAGCTGCTCATTAAGTTTAACTATAGTTTCGAGAGACAAGCCAGTAAATAAACTGATTTCATCAACAGGTTTGTTAGCTTTTAGCATAGCTATAGCCATTTTTTGAGCTTGTTTCTTTTCACCTATCGCCTCACCTTCAGTTCTACCTTCAGCAAACTGCTGCTTTAATGGCGAACCAATCAACCCAAGAGGGTGGAAGGTTCAGTCCTCAATAGTATGTTAAGTCACGTCATGTCGATTTGATTCGCAAAATCGATATGACGTTTTAGATCTGTATTGAATACATTTTCTAGGGCGTGTCCTCAATTAATGGCTTTAAATTGAGGACACGCCCTAATAATAGAGTAGATAATTCTTTATAAACCTTACTACAATAATACTCTGAAATGGGTGTTATTGTAGTAAGGTTTATAGTAATGTATGCCGATAATTTGCACGAAATTATCGGACTAATACGCTGTTACTTAATGAGCCAAAATATCAGCGACCCCATGAATAACTACAGATGGTCTATTCGGAAATTCAGCGGTTAATTTGAGAGTTCCACCCATAGCAGCGACATATTTACTTAATGTTGAAATTAACATATCGGATCGCTTTTCCAAACGGGATATTCCATCTTGTTTCATGTGAAGTGCATTACCCAAATCTTGTTGTGTTTTATAAAGAGCCAATCGTAAATCGCGTAAAGTCATTTCCTCGGCAATTAGCTGAGTTGTGCGAGCCTGGATTGATTTTTGCCTTTTTTTCGGTAATTTTTGTAGTTTTTCACTCAGTGATTTAGTCATTATTTGCTCCTCTTTTTAGATTTAACAAATATTTATCAAATCGTTTATCTGCTTTTTTAATCAATTCTTTATAAAACCGCTTTTCACTTCCACCTGATTTATCGCCGCATACGAGTAGGATAGCTTGTCTTTTGGGATCAAAAGCAAACGCTAATCGCCATACCCCTTTATCGGCATTGAATCGTAACTCTTTCATGTTAGAGTGCTTCGAGCCATTTAAGGTATCCACATGGGGTCTACCAAGATCTGGTCCAAATATTTCTAATAATTTTAAATGAGCAAAACACTCGTCCTGAACCAAATCATTTAGTTCGTCGAACTCTAGCTCAAAATCATTTTCAAAATTTATTATCCATTTCATCGTAAAAGCATGTATTAAAATACATATGTTGTCAAGTGCATGTTTGACGATCCAGTCAGCATTTCCATGGTAAACTTAAATGTTACGACAATTTAATAAATTTTGAGTATACTTAGTCAGCTTTTAATTGGCTGATATTCATGATGAATCAACATTCTTCAACAGCAGAAAAAATAGCCTTATTCCAATCCTTATTTCGTGGTCGTTCAGATGTTTATCCGCGTCGATTTCAAAACAGGAAAACTCTTAAATCAGGGTATGCGCCTGCTTGTAAAAATGAATGGGTAAGGAATATTTGTCAAAAGCCACGAATCAAGTGTATGGATTGTCAACATCGACAATTTATCCCTGTGGATACTGAAGTGGTTTATTGGCATTTACAAGGGTATGACCTCAAGGGTGACGATTTTGTCATGGGTATTTATCCCATGCTGTTGGATGAAACTTGTTATTTTCTTGCAGCAGATTTTGATAAAGCTACCTGGGAGCTTGATGCCGTTGCTTTTTTGAAGACCTGTCATCGAAAGAATTTGCCAGCGGTGCTTGAGCGCTCTCGTTCAGGGAAAGGGGCCCATGTATGGTTGTTTTTTGAGGAATCAATTTCAGCAGCATTAGCAAGAAAATTAGGTGCTGCAATCCTAACAGAAACCATGGAATCGAATCCTGAAGTTGGGCTGGATTCATATGATCGATTTTTTCCTAATCAAGATACTTTACCCCGTGGTGGCTTTGGTAACTTAATTGCTTTACCTCTACAAAAATCAGCACGTAATGAAGGTAATAGCGTATTTATCGACGAGCAATTACAAGTTATTGAGGATCAATGGACTTATCTTGCAGGCATTAAAAAAATAACGCGTTTTGAAGTGGAGCAATTGGTTGGTGAGGCAGAGGCTAAAGGATGTGTTGTTGGTATACGATTAGAAATCATTGAAGAGGAAAACAGAACACCTTGGAAGCCACCGGTACCTTTACCAATCATAGGGGGATTACCTAAAACACTACATTTAGTCATCAGTAATGAAATTTTTATAGAAATTGTGAAATTGCTTCGTGAACTAAAAATCAAATATACCGTTCAAGAAGAGTTGTTTGCTGGAACGCCACTCGATCTCCAATTTTGCGGTGAATTGCGACCTGAACAAAAACTTGCCGTTGATGCCTTAATCAAATCAGACATTGGCGTACTTTCTGCAACAACAGCGTTTGGTAAAACGGTGGTTGCAGCTTGGATGATTGCTAAACGGCAAGTGAATACATTAATCATTGTCCATACTAAACAATTGCAAGACCAATGGGTAGAACGATTACAAACGTTTCTTGGGATCTCTGCAAAGAAAATAGGTCGATTTGGTGGAGGTCGAAAGAAAATAACCGAATTTATCGATATTGCATTAATTCAAAGCCTTACCAAGCACGCTGATGTTGTGGCCTTGGTTTCTCAATATGGTTATGTGATTGTTGATGAATGCCATCATATACCGTCCGTGAGTTTTGACGATATCATCCGCCAAGTCAAAGCCAAATTTATTACTGGATTATCAGCCACATTGGTTCGAAAAGATGGCCGTCATCCTATTATCATGATGCGATGTGGTTCCATTCTTCATCGTGTTAATGCCAAAGATCACGCTAGTGTTCGTCCCTTTGAGCATTATGTTTTTGTGCGTCCGACGAGTTTTCGACCTTATAAACAAAGCAATGAAAATTTGCGTATTCAATTCCAAGATTTATATGAAGAATTGATTCATGATACGTATCGCAATCAGATGATTTGTAATGATGTTGTTCATGCAGTTAAAAAAGGACGTTCACCTATTATTCTAACAGAAAGAAACGAGCACCTTGATTTACTGCATCAACAATTGATTTCTCAAGTTCAGCATTTGATTGTACTTAAGGGTGGATTAAGTACTAAAGATATGAAACAAGCTCTATCGCAATTAACGTCGATTCCACTTGATGAAGAACGCGTTATCCTTGCAACAGGTCGATTTGTTGGAGAAGGATTCGATGATGCGCGTTTAGATACGTTGTTTATGACATTACCTATCTCTTGGAAAGGTACTATTGCGCAGTACGTGGGACGGCTTCATCGATTACATGATTCAAAAAAAGAAGTGCATGTCTATGATTATGCAGATTTTGCGGTTCCAATGTTAGATCGAATGTTTCAGCGTCGTTCCACAGCCTATGAGTCCGTTGGTTACAAAATTATTCAGCCTGCTGAATCGATTTGGAAAAATGATTATAGAGGTACGATAAGACGTTTAGTTGCAGATGGTGTCGATGGTTCTCTAGCCCAATTATTTTCAGATGTAGCAATGTTTGATAGTGACCAAATTGACCGCGCTCGTAGTGTTGTTGAAGCTTTCTTATTTTATCGTTTGGAAACTTTACCTGAAACAAAAGGTCTTTTTCAATTGAACCATGAATTATGTATTCCTTTTGTTGGACTGGGTGGCATGGAAGTAGATTTGATCTGTCTTGATGCGCGTGTTGCTGTTGAAATTGATGGTATTCAGCATCTGTCGTCTAAGGAAGCTTATCGCACAGATAGACGCAAAGATTTGTTGTTACAAGAGCATGGATATATGGTTCTGCGTTTTCTTACTGTTGATGTCAGCAAACGTCTTGATGTTGTGCTGGATACTATTTTGCGCGCACTCTTTAAAAAACAACTTGCGCATGTATTTGATTGACAGTAGAGCACAAATCTCAGGACTATTGGTTACAATTTTACTACATAACCAAATGGTTCGGCTTGTTTGTGAATTCTCAACCCATTGCTATATATGATAAAAAATGGTGCGCCCGGAAGGATTCGAACCTCCGACCCTTTGGTTCGTAGCCAAATACTCTATCCAACTGAGCTACGGGCGCAATGCTTTTGGCGGAGAGAGAGGGATTCGAACCCTCGATGAGATTTTGTCCCATACTCCCTTAGCAGGGGAGCGCCTTCGACCACTCGGCCATCTCTCCAAATTACGAAAACACGATTTTCGTAATTCTGAGGATGCGAAGTATAACAGGAAATTTTTTTGAATCAAACAGACTTACGCAAAAACCTGATCTCTTCGTGCAGTGTTGATTTTAAAATGACCAATACACGTGATTTTGCTCTTCCGTCATCTTGATCTTGACGAAAGATCTTTGCTGCAATGCTATCCTTTTTGAAATTTTGCATCCATCTTGGGTAAGACCGTATTACCAAAAGTATAGAATCCTGATATGTTAAAGATATGATATGCCGTATCAGGAGGATACCTATCCCATGAAACATTCAACAAATCTTAATGGTAACGCCGTGTATGTGGTGGACGGAGCTCGCACCCCTTTTTTGAAAGCCAAAGGTATTGGACCTTTCTCAGCCTCAGATCTAGCCGTGCAAGCAGGTCGATCTTTGCTCAAACGCCAACCTTTTTTACCCAGTGCACTCGATGAAGTGATCATGGGGTGCGTGATGGCGGGCCCTGATGAAGTGAATATTGCGCGTATCATTGCCTTGCGTCTCGGCTGCGGCCGAGGCGTGCCTGGATTTACTGTGATGCGTAACTGCGCCTCAGGTATGCAAGCTTTGGATAGTGCCGCTCAGCAAATTGCCAGTGGACGCAGCCATTTGATCTTGGCAGGTGGTACCGAAGCTATGAGTCATGCGCCGGTGTTATTTAATCAACACATGGTTGCTTGGTTAGGATTTTGGGCTGGTGCGAAAACGATAGGTCAAAAGGCGAAATTACTCACCCAGTTACGGCCGGCTTATTTTGCACCTATCATTGGTTTACTGCGAGGGCTGAGCGATCCTATTGTTGGGTTGAATATGGGGCAAACAGCAGAAAATCTTGCTTATCAATTTCAACTAACGCGTGAACAGATGGATGATTTTGCCAATGAAAGTCATCAGCGTGTTGCGCAAGCCTATGCCTCCAACAAGATGGGGGAAGTGACGCCTATTATTGATAGCAAAGGGCGGGTATACACACAAGATGATGGGTACCGTAAAGACAGTACCATCGAAGGTTTGGCCAAATTAAAACCTTTTTTTGATAAACGCTATGGGATGGTGACTGCAGGCAATAGTTCGCAGATCACGGATGGTGCTTGTGTGTTATTATTAGCCAGCGCCGAAGCAGTCAAAGAACATCAATTGCCTGTGATGGGACGAATTGTGGATTCTCAATGGAGTGCTTTAGATCCTGCTGTAATGGGACTTGGTCCCGTATATGCTGCGACTCCCATTTTAGAGCGTCAACATTTGACCCCCAAAGATATTGATTACTGGGAAATCAACGAAGCGTTTGCCGCTCAAGTATTGGCATGTCTTGCTGCTTGGGATGATCCTGGTTTTTGTCAACAAGAATTAGGTCTAAAAAAAGCCTTGGGCGCGCCAGCCATGTCTGCTGTCAATCTAGATGGTGGCGCAATTGCTTTAGGGCACCCAGTTGGCGCTAGCGGTGCACGCATTGTCTTACATACCTTGTCGCATTTAGCACAATCAGGCGGTACTCGGGGTATGGCCTCCATTTGCATCGGAGGGGGGCAAGGTGGCGCTATGTATTTGGAAAGAACAACAGAGGTGAACGCATGAGCCAGCACAAACATTGGAATATGAGTGTCGATGCACAACACATCGTCTGGTTGGGATTGGATCGGCAACACGCATCGGTCAATACGATTAATCATGACGTGTTAGATGAATTGAATGGGATTCTACAAGATTTGAATCATACCTCAGATGTGCAAGGTTTGGTGATATATTCAATGAAGACAACCGGTTTTATTGCGGGCGCTGATGTTCACGAGTTTGCTCATTTCAAAACTCAGCAACAAATCATGGATTTTTTGCGCAAGGGTCAAGCTGTATTAGCGCGTTTAGAAGGATTGGAATATCCAACGGTGGCGATGATCGATGGGTTTTGTATGGGAGGGGGCCTGGAGTTGGCCTTGGCATGTGATTATCGAGTTGCCACAGAAGAATCGCGCTTGGGGTTGCCTGAAGTTAAGCTAGGGATTCATCCTGGATGGGGCGGCACCGTTCGTTTGCCAAAGTTGATTGGAGGGTTTCACGCTTTGTCTGAAGTGATTCTCACTGGGACGCCGTTACTGGCTAAGAAAGCAAAAGCTCTGGGTATTCTTGATGATATGGTGCCCAAACGCCAACTAAAACGTGCGGCGGAGTACTTTATAAAGCATCGACCTAAAGTGCATCAACCTACTTGGGTGCAATCGTTGAGTCAATTTGCTTGGTTGAGACAATTGACCGCCAAGGGATTGCGATATATGGCAGCTGGAAAAATTTCTAAAGATCACTATCCTGCGCCCTATGCAGCGATTGATTTATGGGAAAAAGAAGGGGGGTTTGATGATCGAGCCTATTTGAAAGAAGCCGATTCAGTTGAAAAACTCATCACAGACTCACCGACCGCCCGCAATTTGATTCGCTTGTTTTTATTGCGTGAGCGTTTGAAAGAGTTTGCCAAAGAGTCTAAGGACAAAGTAACACAGGTACATGTGATTGGCGCAGGAGTGATGGGAGGAGATATTGCAGCTTGGTGTGCCTTACGTGGCTTGATTGTGACTTTGCAAGACCAAACCGAAGAACGTATCGCTCCTGCCATTGGACGCGCATTTGCTCTGTACACCAAACAACTGCGCAAATCGCATTTGATTCAAGCGGCTATGGACAGGTTGATACCTGATCCGCAAGGGGATGGTATTCAGCGCGCGGATATCATCATTGAGGCAGTATTTGAACAATTGACTGTCAAACAAACCATTATGCAAGACATCGAACGCAGAGCGAAGCCAGATGCCATCATTGCGACCAATACATCAAGTATTCCTTTGCATGACATCAGTCAAGTCATGAAAAATCCACAACGTTTGGTCGGGATTCACTTCTTTAATCCTGTTGCTAAAATGGAATTGATTGAAGTGGTCTATGATAAAAAAACATCGAAAGAAAATATTCAGCGTTCTTGTGCTTTTGTCAGCCAGATAGGACGTCTGCCTTTGCCTGTGACCTCCAGTCCAGGATTTCTAATCAATCGCGTGTTGATGCCTTATCTATTAGAAGCCGTGAGTCTTTTAGAAGAAGGTTATTTGCCTGAGGTAATTGATGCTGCTGCTCTCTCATTTGGTATGTTGATGGGACCCATCGAATTGGCTGATACAGTTGGATTGGACGTTTGTTTGGCCGTTGCAAAAAACTTGACTGGCCACTTTGGTGGTAAGGTACCTGAAAAATTGGAAACCATGGTGGCAAGCGGCCATCTAGGTAGAAAATCGCATGAAGGTGGGTTTTATCATTACACCAAAGGCAAAATCGTAAAAAACAAAATATCGGCAGATCAGCAACACCCGCAATTAGCAACGCGTCTCATCGATGCAATGGTGCAAGAAGCGCAAGTTTGTCTAAAGGAGGGTGTTGTTGGAGACGGCGATTTGTTGGATGTCGGAATGGTTTTCGCAACTGGATTTGCGCCTTTTCGCGGCGGCCCCGTACACTATGCAGAGAGCATGAGCCAAAATCAGCACCAAGGCACTACCGAAAACATCAATAAGATAGTGCCAGCCGAGTGAAATACAGGCTAGAACAATCAAGGCATTATAGGGTAGTAGCATATAATAGAGAGGCCGTATAAAGCGAATAGAATAGACGCTGAGCCAGGCCCAAATGACATGATAAGAGGGGAGTGCGATCATGCCACCCTCTGCCGTACTGGGCTGAATATGGTGGTGGATTTGAAAAAACTTCAAACCAGTCGCCAATTGGCAAGGAACAAAATAATCTGGTTTGTAAATAGAGCCGGGTCCTGAGCTGGGATAAAAATAATAGAATCCAAATCCAATCAAAGCTGTGAGTAACATTAATATAAAATATTCGTATAAATAGTTGCGCTTTAAACACAAAGCTAAAAATAAAGGTAAAACCAGCATCTCATAAGTTAAGGAGTTATAAATATGGGCCAACATATTTCTAAGAAAAAAATGATGTTTGGTCCAAGCAACAAGGGGTAGTAATCGCACGGGTTCAAAAGCGGCAATGTGGTGGTCAATGGGTTCGAAGGGTGTAAATTGAGCCGCATTCGTGAGTAATGCCAACAAAGCCAAAAGCCCATAATATGCCAACAAATGAGCTGTGATTTGACTCAGTCGACTTGCTCTTCCGGTTTGAATGTAAGCCGCCATGTAAAGCAATAACAGTGTAATACCCACTCGAAAACTGCTTTCTGGATAATAATTATTACCCGGATAATGAAACAACCAATGATTACATGCTAGTGAGAGGAACGATACCAGCACCACAATGCCAGATAAAAGGGTAAGAAAGCGAATCTGTTTAGAAGCGCTATTCATGTTGCTCTTTTTTGAGTTTGATGGCGTGGTAAATTTCTTCCCGATGTACTTGAATGGTACGGGGTGCGTCAATACCAAATTTGATATTTCCTGGTTCTTGGGTTTTAAAGGCGACAACTTGGACTTTTTGGCCAGCTATCATAAAAGTTAAGGGTTCCTCAAAAGTAAGTGTAAGAATATTCATTGGGTTAAGACCTTATTGTTTTTTTCTTTATAACGTATTGGGGGCCGGTATTGCAACAGGACTTACTTAAATTTAGCAGGACTTAGGCAAAACTTCAGTCTCTTGGTTAATTTTTGTTTTTAATTAACCCATTAGGTTTATAGCAGTCGCTATTAAAACCCAAACTGTAACTCCCCACGTCATCCCGAGCGCAGCGAGGGATCTCCTGTCGTATGGTACTCGTAAAATAAAAATAATGAAAAAACACTTGAAAAAAGATGTGGTTATGATCAAAT
>CAZVEH010000045.1:0-18640 GCA_964625775.1 uncultured Legionella sp.
TGTGCCACACGACAGGAGATCCCTCGCTGCGCTCGGGATGACGTGGGGAGTTACTGAAAAATACTGATTTGACCAAATTGAGCGCCTAACGATCGCCAGGATATCAGAGAAAGTCAGCCCACCTTTATACCGGGCATACTGATAATTTAGAGGCAAGGCGATACCAGCATGATAATAAAACTTTTCCAACTTGTTATACCGCAACCAGATTACCCGTTAAACTTGCATATTCAGAACAATATCCTAGTAGGATCGAAGCCTTGCGAGCTGAGAAACAAATTCAAGGATGGAGCAGGAAAAAGAAAGCAGCGCTGATCTCGGGTAACTGGGAAAAACTATCTTACTTGGCTCGACGAAAGAAAAAATAATTTTTATGTTTTCTGTTCAAGATCCAACCCTTCGAGACGCGTGCTACGCACGCTCCTCAGGGCGAACGGTTCTAGAAAAAATGGCTAAACTCGAGCTATATCTACACCCCGAACTGTTCAGAAATAGACTTATATGGTATTATATGAAACATTTTTAATGATATGGCTGATCCTAATGCAAACCCCTAGTGACAGACTAAAAGCACTTATTGATGCACAAGATGTCTCCGCATTAAGAGATTTTTGCGCCGATACGCCAGATTTGGATTTAAATCACCTGGGAAATATGGGGGTTTCAGTGCTTTGGTGGGCTTTACATCCCATCGATAAAGAAGTCTCTATTCCCGTGCTACACTGCCTGATCGCAACAAGACGGGCGGACCCAACCCAAACTTGGTATGGGATGCGACTCATTGATCTATGGCCAACTGCTGATAAGCGCACTATTCTCAACCATGAAAACCAGTACATACGCCGACAAGCTCAAAGACCGAATCAACGACTACTTCAACACATAGCAAACGACCGCCAAAACACGCACAATTCTCTTGTTGTACAACAATTTGATGTGTATATCGACAACCTCACGCACAGCTATGGCATACTCGATAACAGCGTTCCTCAAGCGCTTAGGGACCTGATTCAACAGGAAATCTCCCAAAACAAGCGTATTTTAGAAGCAGCCATTCGACGCATTCAAAGTGATTCCTTTGAGCGCGACTCTATGAGCAATGCAAGGTTACTGCGCCTGGTATGGCAAGCACTTTGTGATACGCGAAGTGAAAGCTACGTCCCGGGTACTGAATTTTCTGAAACAGCGCAAAACGAACGCAAAAGAATGTTATTGGGTAATTTGATACAATCACAAACAGAATATGGACGAAGTACGGCATGTCCCATGGGCACTCGACATCTTATCGTCAGCACCCTGGATAAAATCCACATGGATTGTAGCCAAACCCTAAAAAAACTGACATCAGCTCATGTCTATGAAAGATATGATCAGTATTGTGCTGATGCTATAGTAACATTACAAAAAGACACCCCCGAGCTTTATTATCAATTCTTTCTTGCAGACCACTGGCCAGACACAGGTACTGAGGCATTAGGAAGGTGGGAATCGGATTTAAAACAGAATTTTTGGGCATCTATTGAAGCGCTGCAAAACAACACACCGGAGGAAGATCGTTTACCTCAACAAGAATTCCAGGCGCTCAGTGATCTATACAAAGGAACGTACTGTGCCGTGTCGAGAAATCAACATGAAATTGCTGCTGTATGGAATCGTTTTACATCCAAAAATTCTGTTTTCAATCATGGATGTCTTGATAAATCAGCACAACCAGAAGAGGCCGTCTTTGCAACCAAGGATGGGTTAATAGACTGGATTACAACGTCCTACAGTGCCAATCTCGCCGGTATATCCGCTTATCTTGAAAAAAACAAACTCATTCACACCTGGTTAAGCACCTTTTCTTTGGAAGACAAAAGTGCGCATACTTTGGCCCTTTGGCGCGCCCTGATAGATTTGTTTTTAACCCCTAATGATGAGGCGTCCAGCAATAAAATCCTCAAAAAATGCTGGGCATCGTATTGGATGGGTATACACCAAAACACGATCCAGGAATTGGGGTTAGGGGATTGGTTGCAGACACTACCGGTAGACCTACAGCAGGAATTTATCCAACACAGCATGTTATCACCCACGCAATCATGGTTCGATATAGCATTCGACATTGCGATTAGAACCCAACATTGGCAACATTTCCGGGCCACACGTACTTACACCGCCAAGAACCGGGATTTTAGAGGAACTGATTTAAGCAAGGTTGATTTGTCGCTATGGACAATTGAACAATGCGACTTAAGACTCTCTGGGATTTTATCAAATCCAACATTAACGCCTGAGCATTTGCGCAACTCGCGGATGGAGAGAAGCGCGCTGATGGTGGCGGTTCGCAGTAACAGTCTTATGGTAGCTGTTGCCGCTTTGGAGCAAAATGCCTCAACTGAAGTCCTGAATGAAGTCATTGTTAATCACCATACAGCCCTTATGTCGGCAGTAAGCATGAAGCGCAATCAAATTGTCAGTGCCATCTTAGAGAAAAACGCCTCAAGTGAGGTTTTAAATGCAAAAGATATATGGAAACATACAGCCCTCATGAATGCAGCAAAGGAAGGACACCATCACGTTGTCAGTGCCATTTTAGAGAAAAATGCCTCCATCGAGGTTCTAAATATGAAAAATGTCTTGCAAGAGACAGCCCTTATGTCTGCAGCAAAGCAAGGATACCATCACGTTGTCAGTGCCATTTTAGAGAAAAATGCCTCCATCGAGGTTCTAAATATGAAAAATGTCTTGCAAGATACAGCCCTTATGTCTGCAGCAAGGCAAGGACACCTTCTTGTTGTCAACGCCATTTTAGAAAAAAATGCCCTCATTGAGGTTGTGAATGCACAAGATGACAGGGGTATGACAGCCCTGATGTTTGCAGCAATAAGAGGACACCATGCAGTTGTCAGTGCAATTTTAGAGAAGAACAACTCAAGTGAGGTGATGAATGCAAAAGACATATGGGAGAATACAGCCCTCATGTACGCAGCACGAAATGGACACCATAGCGTAGTTGTCCGACTGAAACTGCATAGTGCAATCAATACCCTGCAAGCGCAAGCCGAATATCTTGGCAAAACAGAGATGTGTGAGACCCTAAACCGGATGAGAGCGTTTGCCATTCAGTACGATCAATATCCCTCACAACGGGAGGAACACGCTCTTAGAATCAAACAAAATTTTCAAGACTGTTACGAACAACTACTACCCCTGACACATGACGACTCTTGTGAATACTTTAGAACCTGTCTTCTCAATCTCTTGATTGCTGCAGCCAAGTGGATAATAGGTTTATTTCATCTTACGACTGTATGTGGCTATAAAACTCAAATCGGTTTTTTTAAACCCCAAAATCAGTTGCTCAAAGAAGTGCATCGCGATTTTACCGAGTTATTTTCTTTGGAATATAGCCGCCCTACCTAGTTCCATATTAAGGCGTAACTGTCCTAAGATTTGCAATCTCTTGATGTGGTGCTTCTCTGTCTCGAATAAAAGCAAAAAACGAGCTGGTCGAATAAAATCGTTTATAGCAGACCCTCTGCTTCGCACGGTCTGCATGAGGCGCATCTTGGCAATGGGTTACCTCAGGCATGACATCATTGAATTTAACCGGACTGATTCGATCTAAAACTCGAAAACTTCTTCTTGGCGTTGTATTTTCTTTACTGCTTTGTTGTGCTTTTGATGTTTGAAACCGTTGCTGCCATATGCGACCAGTCATCTCTAAGGAAAGAGCTTGAAAACCAGAGGATGGCTGCTGGGACTGTATCCATACATCAAAATAATCTCGTCCCAAATGTCGCTTTTGAATCACCACGGGCATACTCGAACCTTTCGCCCATTGTTGTTCCTTTTTCGAGAGAAACAATCGTTCAGCATGGAGGCTTCCGGTCTTTTGCAAAGCATGCTTCAAATAGCGCAACAAATCATCAACTTGATCAACCTGTCTTGAACCATAAACATAACTATGCTGGGTACACACAAATTTTTGGCGTTGTGTCAGCAAATAGTAGCGCAATTCGTTCATCATTCCAAAACCAGAATCAGAGGCTTGGATCCTTCGAATTTGGCTGAGAACCTGTTGCCATTCGGCTGCTTGCTGTGGGTCTATTTGACACTGTTGCACTCGAATATCAAAAGCGGTCTTAAAAGGCGCACATGCCGCCGCTTCTTTGGCTTCTTGCACATAGCGCACAGGAATTTGTCCTAAAACCACACTCTCATCCAATTCTCGAATCGCTGTTGTTAAGACATCACGAGTATCCGGATATCCAAAAAACCAACCCCAGGGAAAATACCACCCTAGTTGCGACAAAATAGTATGTTGCTCATACAATGTCTGCAATAATCGCTTACATGCTATAGCATCATTGGGATTATCGAATACTTTTTGGGCCATACGATGAATTTTCTGTGCAGCCCCTGTTACCTCACGCCGCTCTAACCAACGCACATAAAAATCGTTGGTTTGTGTCACCCAATGCAACCGTGTTAACACAGTTTGACTCATAGACTTGATCGCAGTATGTTTGGACAGTTCAATCAAATGATTCATTTTGGACGACACAGTGCTTGTATCAGGCAACAAGGCTTGAATGCACCTATACAGCTCAACACATAACCGCGTTGCTTGAATCAACCTTACGGGACTACCTAGATGGGCCTGCTCATTAAGGTAATTGACATACAAATATACTTGCTCCGTATACGATGCACTTCGCCGCACTTCTGGGCATAAATGATGTAATGCCAGTAATCGATTCTTAATATATTGTTGAACCAAGCGCAATTTTTCATCTTGAGATAAACAAACTTCATCATAGTATAATCGCGCATAGACCGCGTCATTAGGATCCATATCCCCGGGAATATCAGATAAAACTGACCCATATTGCGGATAAGATCTGCTGCACAAAGACGTCTGAATCCAGTCCGATTGTTCGCTCAAAAACGACACCAAAATCTGGTCTGCTTCCCGCAGACTTTTTTCGCGGCTTAACTCTATCAATTGCGTTTCCATGTTTTGCCAAATTTTAGGCAACTGCTGGGTTTGAAATAACGCAATGACCTCATCGACCTGGTGTAATGTGGTAAGAGGCATGGACGCCATGATATGCGCTACCCACGCTGTATTGATTGTATCGAGCAAGGTTTGTCGATATGTTTGCAACATCTTGGCATCCTGGTGCACCAAAATGGTATACCAAGCATCAAAGGGTTTTAAAATAAGTTGCTTGATGTCATTCAAAGCCTGGGTCAAATAAGCATCTAGTGTGTGAACACCTGATTCAGGTGCAGCCTGAAAGCCAAAATAGTAAGTATCCCGCTCTAACGAACGACCTGAGGATGAGATAATACTGGTTTTAAATAGCTGTTGACAGCCTTGAATTTCCTCATAAGATAATTGTAAATTCAGTAAAAATTCACGGCTGGTCTGCAGATCTTGATCTACTGCCAATCGTTGTTGCGGGTGTTCTAAATAAACAGTGTCACCGCGTAAACATAAGATAGCGATATACAGCAGTAACACTGCAGTTGGCGTACCTGCGGCCTCTAATGACCAGCGTAAACCTACTTTGGGCTGCTCTAAAGCCAGCAATACACCGCGTTTTTCTGCATCCGAGGGCAGACGTTGTGTGGTCCGATGATAGATTTCAGATATTAGGGCCAAAAGTTGCAAGGTCACGCGCGCATCAGTCTCACCCTTAGGCAGAGATAATTGATACTTCACCCTGTGATTCAGTTCTGGAATACTTAAAGCGGATAACGCAACCTGTTGCTGGTCATTGTCGTAAAAAATACCCTGCTGCAGTTCACGAAGATACGCCAAATCTCTGCTGAGGCTACATTGTAAACTACCCGACATTATTCTAGCCGACTCTAAGGCGTTGATGTTTTTAATCACTTCGCTCAGGGTGTTTGGATCAACAAACTGCGATTGTGTCTCAGGAGATGATGCTTGCAATGCCATGGCTGCTTTTTGGTTCATCATATGAAAAAAAAAGCTCCGAATATCATGGGTTGTAAAAACAGTCTTCACTTCCTCACACAGTACGGGGCTCTGTAATTGCGCTTGAAAAAACGTAATCAATTTGCTTTTTGTTGCATAAATAATGATCTGATAGGCCTTAAATAGACGCTTTACTTCTTCCGAAATGTTGAACAAGGCGCGATCGACCTGTGCAAAATCCACTTCTTTTTGTAAACTGCCATCTTCCATTGAAATCAATAGGCTAAAAAAACAGATCATTTTGTTCATGAGCGGACGCACACGTTTATTGATTTCTGCAGCTCCCGTGGGAGAATTGTTGGCGTATTTTAGCATTCGCTCATGCATTGAGCGTTCAAAATTGAGAGCATCGGCTTTGGTGACTATGTATTGCAGAATTTGAATACATTGGTCGGTTGTCCATTCCATATCGTGAATACAGATCCTGTCTCCGGCCTCTGTAGACCGTTTTTCAAAAAAAGTTGAATTCATAAGTCTCTGTTGTTCCCGATACACATAGAGGTAACAAATAATCAGGGCAAACGCATCTTATGATGACACATAAACCTAAATGCCGTCTTCGCGAGCGCTAGTGAAACAAACCAGTTCAAATATCCAATGAGACATAGCCCTGGATCGCTTCGCTATCGCTCGCAAAAGGGGTATTTCATTTCTCGGTCAAAATCAAACTCTTACTATACGGATTATAAGAATATGCCTTTAGAATATCTCTGACCAAATTTTCCACAACAGATATTTTGACTTCTTCTTCAATCAACCCGCCACTGGCTTTCATTTGATTCAATCGCTCAGAAATTTCTTTGGTAACCGTTCCATTTGGAAACAATGACGCCAAAAATCTTCGCGCTTCAGCCGGGCCTATATGGCGATACAATTGATTCCGTACACTTGCATCTTCCGCGGTCGTACTAAAAGCCCACAATTCTATCGGACCTAAGGTTAAAGTCAATAACTGAATGTTTATCCCGGATTTTGTTGAAAACTGTGCTAAAAATGTTGCACCACCATGCCGAGGGCCATGGACTTGGGTGCGCAATGCCGTTCTAGCTGTATCACTCAATCCAAAAATTTCACAGGTTTTTTCCATGGTTTGTGCAGGGCCTGCATCCATAATAAAAATGGACGTTGCAAAATCAATCATCACAGCATCAAAATCATCTAATGATTGTGACAACAGCGAAATTTGCACATTCCATTTTCTTCCCTCTCGCATATCCACAATCACCTGTTCGCGAACCGCGGACGATTTAGAAGTACGATGAAACTCATCATACACAATACGTTTGGGATCTTCGCGAATTTCTGTCACGCGTTGTTTGTGGTAGGGACGATATTGTTCTGGAACATTCGTCATGCTTTCTTCGGTCAAATAATAATGGCGTGCCAAAATATAACGTGCCAACATGTACATCACGGAGGTTTGACGATCTGCGGATTCACCACCGCTTTTGGCCACCTCATCCAAATCAAGCGAAACAACACGTGCATCTCCAATATCAAACGCCGTGACACGTGATAAAATAGGATATTCACGAATGGCACCAGACACCATCCGGGAGAAGGAGTTGATCAATGACTCGCCTGTTGGCGCGGTTACCTTTTCATAGAGATCTTCAATAGAAGGTGTACGACAAATCGAAGCAGCATCTGCTAATAATGGCATCGCATAACGTTGCGCCAATAACGCTTCATGAATAAAACCAGCTGAGTACAAGGCGTCGGTGACTTCCCACCACGTAGATTTAGAGTCACGCACAAAACCAATTTCTTCCAAAATACTATCAATGAATTCCTCTACCCCTGCTGCATAAGGCGCTGGTTTTCCATCATCAGCCATACTCTTGTATAATTCATCTACAACCATACCCACCAAATCAGGCATAGCGTCATAGGGCTTTGCCGCCCCCAAAGGGGTCGTCAGCAAGGTTAAAAAATTCACTAAAAAAGAGCGCTCAGACGCAGTGGGATAGCGACACCCCAATTGTGTGTCAAACGGATTAATTGAATATTCAGGCGTCATACGCAAACGGTGGTAAGCCACCAAATGTCTATTTTCCGGTGGCAGCGCTTCTTTAAGCAAAGAAATCAAACCCGAACTGGATGGCCCAATATCAATGATGGCAATTCGTGGCAACCGTGACAATCCGCCTGATAAGCACAAGGCCAAGTTCTGCGCACTAGAAAGTACTGATTTCCCCGAACCAGGTCGAGCATACACCAAATCAATCCAGGTGGTTTGTTGGCTAGACCCAGGTTGGAATGGCCACAGTTTGCCGTCGGGGGATCGCAGCAATAAAGCACCTACTTCCCACGGTGATGCGGGACGAGTAATCGGTAACATGGAAACCACAGCGGAGAGCGGCGCAACTGTAGGTACGGCGGGGCTATTGGTCGTCGTGGCCAACATAGAGGCTACAAATCCTGCAAAAGGATCCCCACACATTTCAGACACATCCGTACTACCCCAACCTTGCAATGCTTTCACCAACTCAGAACTGCGCCGGCGTAATAAATCTTCTTCACTTTCATTAGCCCAAGTCGTGGCCACAACACGCAGCCGAACGATGGATTCATCGGTATTTAAGTTAATATATTTCAATAAATTTACGGCATCACTGATCAAGCGATTTTGTGGAGAAGAAAAACTCAACACAGACGATAACGTACCTTTTAACCCAATTGTATTCAGTGCTTCTGATTCAATTAAAAATGAAATTCTCCATGGGACGTGCGTAGGGACAATCCGGTTAAACAATTGAGTAAAAGGTCGAACATCCTTAGGAAACAAATCAATGTAAACAGATGCATACAACTTATCACCTACCAGCACCGTTCTGCGATCCCGAATAGTTGCGTCTCTGGGAATCACCTGTTTGGACAATGGCGGCCATAACAAATCCGAAGGATCGCCTTCAAAATTATTGATTTCTGATACACCGACCATGGTATCACCCGGCAAAGTTGCCTTCCAATCATGCGCCGTAAAATCCGGATCAGCCGTCATGCGTATCGCATGCACGGCTTCATGCACATTCAATTGTCTTGCAAGTAGATGATATTGGTCGAGATCGTTCATAATAGCGCGCACATAGGCACTGTGAGTATCTCTGATTTCAGGAATAGCGGCAAAAATGGCTTGCGCGTTTCGAAAAGGAGGAACTTTTTCTTCGCGTATTGTTTTCATTTTTTTCTTGAAAGCAGTTTTTAGCTGTTCGTTGGGCAAATTAAATGGTCTGGTGAACAACACAAAATACAGTCGCTCTTCTGAGCAATATTTGGAAATATGCGTGATTCTTTCTTTAAATAGATCACCTAAATCTAATTTTAAGCGATCAGCGGTCTCGCGGGCAGGTCGATATATATTTTCAATGTTTTTTTGGATGTTTTGTTTATCGTGACTAAAGTATACCTGCAATGCATGACCAGGTCGTCCCATCGCACCTTGAAAAGCATTCGTTAACCCTTCTACTAAGCGCTCAAACTCTTCAACGCCCGCCAAAGAAGTCAATCCTTCGATACGAATGACAGACACCAATGAGCCGTCATGATTGACCAATACAGTAGGGCTATCAGCAGTTTCTAATTCACAATAAGAAGCGGTAGTTTGCTTCAACGAAGTACTTAGCCAGGCAAAAAATGTATCAACACCTTCAAAAAATGATTCTGCCCATGATGCCATGTTCGTTTTCTCCATAACAGGAAGACGCAAAAACGTCGATACCTATTTCCATTTCATAACCATTCAGCACCTCTCAAGAAAACGTCATACTTGGCGCAACTTGAGTTAATATCTGACGTTTTTAGTGGCGTCAAGAACTGTGGTGAATAGATACTCCATTTTTCTTCGTAAGCTGCTCTTAATCACTTTTTTCAGTGATCTCGTCTAAAGCATTTGCAGCCCACGACTCAATTTGCAGGCGAAACCTAGCCCTTGAAGGCAACAAACGAATACCATGCATCATTTGTACCATTTTTTCTGGCTCTACAGTTCCTGAGTCAATCATCAAATGACCAAAAATGGCAGGATCACTGGTTCCCTCACCAAATTTGTCTTCAATTTGTTGAGAACGAACCTTGAATCCCAGATAAATAGTTTGAGCGCTTGATTTATAGCCTGTGTCGTTTGTGATGGCACAAAACAAAACATGACACAAAACATTTAATTCAGATTGTGTCATTTCAGGAATATAAACCAGAGTACCGCCTCCATAGCCACCCACACCGACTGACTCAAGGAAAAAACATTGCGCGCAAAAACAGCAAGCAGTCACCAGGTTTTCGAGTTTATTGTTGCTGTAGTTGCCATCAAGGTTGACCACATCTTGAAAGACATGGGCTTGAAATCCACAAAATTGACACGTGTATTGATCCCTCTGCAATACTTTCTTTTCATAGAGCTGAAAGCGAGGGTCAGATTTTCTCGCGGAATATAATCTCCAAGCGCCTGATGAAGCCACCAGTTTTAGATGCTCTGCATGGAGATTGTATTCTCGCATACTGTTTTAGCCCCCAGAACCTGAAATCTCTGTACCGGTAGCACCTGCAGTAGTACCACCACCAGAAAACAATGTATTACCGACAACATTGAACACGGTTGGCAAGAACAACAGAGCAGCGCCAATAAAAACCAAGCCGATCGGTTTACCAATGGGTGTTTGTGAAGGATTATCTTTGTGTTGTTTGAACTGTAAAATAGCAGTGATTGAAGAGGCCAAACCACCGATATACGATGCCGCGGTCACTAATTTACCCACACTACCGAACGTACTGGTCATAGTGGACGCCATCGTTCCCAAGGTCTCACCGGATGCAAAAGCATCTCCAGCAACCCAGATCAGACCCACTCCAGTCAATGCCTTCATACTAAAAAGAATATTAGAATGAGTTATTTTTTTCATGTCCTCTCCTCAATGAATGTTTTAGTCTTTGCATATGCACCAGTAACCTAGATAGTACAATAGGACAGAGTGCGCTTCAATGCTTTATGAGCCGTTTGCCCTATCTAATTGATGACAAGCTTTAACCCACTCCAAAAAGTGTGTTGTGGAAAACTTCCAGCGTACCGATAATGTTCATGGCCAAAATACCGCCAAATACATGCATCAACCCTTTTCCAGTGCCGCCCCCTGATTGCCCCTGTGCTGAGCCGCGAGCGATCAAGACCCATCCGCGAATAAAAGCGACCAAGCCCACGACTTGGATAATGGACGTCAACGAAGCGCCAACCATACTATCCGTGCCGAAGATATTGGTAATGATAGGTGTGCTGGCACTTGTTGGGGCGTAGGCCAGCACACTGTCATAACCAAATGTAGAATTCATAATGACTTCAAAAGCTGTTGGATAATATACCAACATTGCAGCGACGATTAAATAAATCCCTGCTTCTTTCATGTTGCCTGTACCTGACATGCTACTACGCTGTTCGCCATGCGTTTTTAAAGTCAGAATTGCCTTGATTGCAAAACCTAGCCCCATTAAGTAAGCAGCTCCCGTAAGCATTTTTTCAACGGGAAGCATCGATGCGGCAAGATTACCAAGAACATTCTCAGAACCAGAATACCAACTATCAGCCATCGCATCTCCTGGTTAATATATAACTTGCTTTACGCATTAACTATCATTTTGACTAAATTGAATCATCTGACCAGAACTGGTCAATACTCGACCACGCTTGGCATCAATATAGCGCACGACGCCATAACGGGCAATTCTGGTACCTTCACGCACAGTCAAGGTATCACCAGCGGAGCTAATTAACCAAGCGCGCCCAGGGATCACCGCTTGTAAGCTATACTGTACAGATCGCTGAGTTGATGCATGTCCATCCCATCTTGCTTGAGGATGGGTTTTTCGTGGTGTCAGCACAGGTGCTGCCTTAGCTTGATTTTGCAAGGTCACGGCCAATTGCGCTAATTGGTCATTCAATATCTTAAAGTTAGACATCATATTAGTTACATTGGTATTCATACTGGCCATTTGCGCAGACAAATCTGAAACTTGCGTTTGCAAACTTGCCTGATTTTTTTCAAGGTCATTTAATTTCCCTTGAACAACAGCTTGATTTAAAGCAATTTTCGAAGTGTCTTCTACCCTGGTAACCGTTTCGACTTTTGGTTGAACAACTGGTGCAACCATTTGTGTCACTTTGGGACGAGCGGTGGGAATAGGCGATATTTTTTCAGTTGTTTTTACAGCAAGCGGATTCGCCGAACACCGATACACAATCAGTATCAATATGAAAACACCAAGCCCTAACAACGCCATGCGCAGTATGAGGTTTTGCTTAATCATACTCCAGAGGGGAGCCCCTATCTTCATAAAATTCTGGAACAAAGACTGCACGCCATGCGTCAGAGTCGCTGCTACATTTTTTTTCTCTGGAGCAGACTGTTCATTCGGCATGTCAGAATTAGGCGTCACTTCTTCTCCATGATCAGGCTCTGCATAGGAACTCATATCAGGATCATCTACAAAGTGATATTCTTCTTCGTTAAATTTTTCTTTATCGCTCATGTCATTCTCACATTATTTTAAGGTCCTGGGTAAATAAAACACCGATACCGGTTCCAGAGAAAACTTGAACTGTAGTAGGACGAGACATATTTTGCTGTGCAACTTGTCCCCATGCCTTACCCACCGTCGCCAAACCAATCACCGCATTTTCCAAGGCAGAACGTCCAATTCCATTTTGTACAGTGGTATCCTGCGTGCCGCCCGTACCACCAATTGTGATCGTGGTATCCGCAGACTGGAACGCATTACCAAACCCTTCTAAAAAGGTAGAAGCGAATAACGCACCGTACCGACTTAGAAAATGATGATCCGTTTCACTTGACAGCGCAGTTCTTGCTGTATTTGGATCGATCGCAAAGGCAGCAATAGAAATGGTTTTCGGTGCGCCAGGTATAGAAAGTGAATTAAAAGAAATCACCATTTTTTCAGCATTGGCCGGCAAATTAAACGTCCCAATCAACTTGGAGCCTTTGAGTTTTCCAGACACGATGGTTGCTAAAATAGGCCCTGGCTCATCAGAATTGACGGAGGTATCAATAACCGCAAACATCACATCGCCCATTTTAACGGTCATATTACCTGTTTGTTCTGCGCCTTGAGCATTTGCTGCATTAGCCAACATAGCGCCAGCCCCTTGTGCACCAGGATCTCCAGCATCTTTTCCTTCTTTATTACTGGCCAAATAAGATTGTTTGGGTACTGTTTTCCAGCCTTGAATCGCTTGATTGGCGGAAGACAACATCACTGCAGTACGTTGCTGAACTTTTTGTTGAAACTTTTGATCAGCCTGTTGGATCTTTTGCTGGGCAAGAATTTTCTCTAACTTTTTAGCATTGTCAGCTTGTGCCTGGGCGTTTTTACTGCTTGGCTCATTGCCCGAGATAGAGGGTAATTTCGGCACTTCAGTGCTTGCTGGCGGTACAATACCGTCCAAACCGGCTAACGCTGAATCACGCGAAGTAAACCCCGCTGCTTGTAATTCTTGTCCCGTAAATCCAGCAGCTTTTAGTTCAGCTGCAGACGCTCCAGCTGCCTTCAAATCACCCGCTGAAAAACCTGCATTTTTCAAATCAGCAGCACTAAAACCCGCATTTTTTAATTCAGCAGCGGTAAACCCGGCTGCTTTCAAATCAGCTGCAGAAAATCCTGCCGCTTTGAGATCTGCCGCAGAAAATCCAGCGTCTTTTAGTGCTGCTGCATCATAACCTAGCGCTTTCAATTCCGCTGCAGAAACCCCTGCCGCGTACAAATCCTTCGCAGAAAAACCGGCATCTTTTAACTCCGCTGCAGTAAACCCAGCGTCTTTTAATTCTGCGGCACTGAATCCAGCATCTTTTAACTCAGCAGCCGTATAACCTGCAGCTTTCATGGCTGCCGCACTACAGCCCAAAGAGCGCTTGACCGCTGCCGCAGACATACCCATTGCACGAGCAGCCTGTAAAGCCGAGACACTACACCCAGCATCCCGACCTGCTGCAATCAATCCAGCTGGCGTTAAACCCATGCCCGCTGCTTTAATGTCTGCAGGAGTAAATCCAGCTGCTAACAATTCAGCCGGTGTAAAACCTGCATTTGCCAAATCAGATAATCCATAACCCGCTTTTTTTAAGGCATCTGCTGAACAACCATTTAGCTCATGAATACGCTTTGCAGAGACGCCTTTGTCATGCAATATCTTTAATTGCGCCGGATCACAGCCTGCTTTACTAACATCTGCGTCTGATACACCGCTTGTATCCGTACTGCGTCCTTGCATCGCGGCTTGAATCTCTCCAGGCGTAAATCCAGCCGCTGTTAGTTCAGCCGCGCTAAATCCTGCGTTTGCCAGATCAGCGGCACCGTACCCAGCCGCTTTGAGTGCGGCAGCACTGCAGCCGCTAAGCGCACGAATACGTTTCGCCGACACACCTTTATCATGCAGCAGTATTAATTGCGCAGGATCACAGCCTGCTTTACTGACATCGGCGTCTGAAACACCACTTGTATCAGCGACGCTACCCAAAGCTTGGTCTGTTAATTGTTCAGGCTTGAATCCTGCACGCTGTAAATCTTCATTGGTGAAACCCGCTGCTTTCAGCGCACTGGCACTACAACCAGATATTTTCTTAATCATATAGGCACTCACACCCGACAAACGTTCACGTTTGAGTGCCTCAACATTACAGCCTGCCTTAAGAATATCCTCCGCTGTGATGTTTTGCGGTAATATTGCTTCTGCAGAGGCAATATCAGCAGGTGAAAATCCACCTTTGGCCAAATCTGCTGACGAGAAACCGGCATCGAGTAATTCACGCGCACCGTAGCCAGCCTGCCGTAATTCATTAGGGGTGAACCCCGCTGACCTTAATTCAGCAGCAGAAAACCCAGCATTTTTCAAATCCAACGCGCTATAACCTGCTGCTTTCAGTGCTGCAGCGCTGCAACCGCTGATGCGACGAATAGCTGCGGCACTCACCCCTGAAGAGCGTAGACGACGTAAATTTTCCTTAGAACATCCCGCTTTTTGTACATCAGACAAACTCACGCCCTCGGGCAATCCACCTGCTTTAGCAATCGCCTCTGCAGAAAAACCGGCACCTGATAACTGACCATCCGAGTAACCCGCGTTTTTCATTTCATCAGCAGAAAACCCAGCGCCACGCTCTTCGCATGCTGTGAATCCGCATACCTTTAAATCAGCCGCACAAAAACCAACTTCTTTGAATTGTTTGGCGCTGAACCCCAAAGCACGAAGTTCTGGGCAAGGACAAACCTGTTTTAATTCCGATAAGTTAAATCCTTTTTGCTTTAATTGCTGACAGGTGCACGCCATTTTCAAATCTTTTAATGAAGCGCCCGCGTCTATGGCTTTTTCCAAACTTTCACGGTTGCAACGCTGATCTTTCAGATTTTGAAACCACACCGTGGATTGCGCGCCCTCTAGACTTTGTCGAGCCAAGGTCGAGAATCCTACACCGCCCTCACCCCCTTGGGCACCCACTGACTCCACGCCCTGTCCAAACGCCTGGCTACGAATAATCGTAGGAATAGCGCTTTTACCTTTGGCTGCGGCTTCTTTGGCTTGCTCCACATTTTGTGTTTCCTGCAAAGCCGCATACTGCGCAGTCTGGTTCAATGCGCCAGGAATTGAACGAATGCTGGCAGGCCCTCGAGACACGCCTGATTCTGCATCGAGCGGATTCGCAGGCGTATACAATTTGAAAAACCCTATCACCATCATGACGACAATCGATAGGATAGTAAACGTAATGATAATACGTGAACGTGTATTAGAAAAAAGTGCTTTGATATTCTCTTTTTTTGTGGCCATCTTGTTATAACCCTTCTATCTTAAGTTGCATGACCTTGCCATGCCAAGAAACCAATAAGACGGGCGATTTTTGCATCTCGTAAGCATGCATCCCATCCGCACTTGTCATACTTCCAATCCAACCTGGCGATAAAATAGTTAAATTAGTGCGAACAAACATTTTATTATCCAACAACCAAGCACGCGCATCACCACCACTCACCACCAGACGTGTACTACCAGTGGGCGGTACGCCATCTAAAACATGCAGCAATGCATCACTCGCGGATGGCGGCATACCTTCTTCCATAGGCAGGCTTTTTGCATTTGGCCCATATCCTTGCACACGCAAATCAACTCGATAATCAACTGCTTTCTGGCCAGGAATCAACGTCAACATCACGGGCGTATTCAAACCACTTAAACGCACAGCTAAATTGCCATATGTATATAATTTGGTAGCTTGAATCATCAAAGTATTGCCAGTTTTATCCCATTGGATATTAAATGACGATGGATCACCCAAATCAAAAGCGCTGATTGGCCAAGGCGCTCCTGTTGAATCTAAAAACACTAAAGACGACACAAAACCCTGAGACAGTCGAATCACCGGGGGCGTTGATCCAGGAGACAAATTTACAAATTGCGAGGTTGCTGTGGGTTTGGGAGGGGTATCAACATCCGTAGTTTTTGCAAATTCATTTTGATTATATTTTTTTCTAAGATTTTGTATTTTTTCCGGATCCAAAGGAAACAATTGGTTTTCCACACCTTTAAATGCAAGTTCGTCAATCATTTCACCCTCTTCATCCGAACTTAAAGTCACAGGCATGGACGGCGCAGTAGGTAGTGTGGGGCTGCTTTCAGCGGCACGTTGTGCCAAACGTGACGGAGCGCCTCTTGCTGCCACGGCCCGCGGATTATTTGCAGCCACTGCCCGTGGATTGATCGGTGTGGGGGTAGAGGCAGGTGAATTTGCAGACGCTACAGCATCTAAATCTTGTGCCATATTCGGAGAATCTTTTGCGAGTTTTTTTTGTAAAATACGCAATTGATCCAACGCTTGGGTAGAAGACACATTATCTTGTGCGAACACAACTGCAGTTGAAACAGACAACCCAATAAAGCCAATAAATACCGCATAATTTAAGAGCTTAACCCTCATGATGTTACAGTCCCAGTCGCAGGCGCAGACACAAATTGGGCGATACCAATACCCCTCGGTGAATTCAGCGTGTCGACACGAGTGACTAACATCGTCACATTAAGTGTCTGTTGAGAAAATTCGCTCGCACTTTGATAGGTCACCAACATAGGCATTTGAATACGCCAAGCATATCGGCCATTGAGCACACCTTTTTGCAAAATGACTGGGGCACTTGTTGCAACTGCGGATACCACTAATTTTTTTGCCTTTACCGCTTCCAGGTTGTTAGACGCACCCAACGCTGACACAAATTGATCCCAGCCCTCGGCAGTAAAAAATCCAGAAGCAGCCACCAATTCAGAACGATAATTGACGAAATTATAAGAAAATGTTGCAATCGCAGCCTGGTTGGCCCATTGCAATATGGCTGAATCAGATTGATTGGGTGCATTCAAGGCCACCAAAGGCGTGATTCTGCCGTTGATGCTTGTTGCAAAATAACGTGGCTCAGGCGGATGCAAAATGACGTAGGTCAGCATGCTGGCCAAAATAACGTTGGCAATGATTGAAAATAATAAAATTAATATCATTTTTCGTTGGCCATCGCGATAAAAATTGTTTCTCATGATGACTGCTGAGACCGCATCTTCTGCCATACTGTCCTATCCTCTCATTGTGGTATTTCTCTAACATCGCTGTCTTGATTCGTATCATCCGCCAGTAAAGGATCAGAACTCAGATTAGGTCCATTCATAGCAATCAATGGAACCGGCGGTGTTTCACCATATGTGGCATAATAATCTGGCTCGGGAAGAACATAATAGGCATAAAATAGCCCTATACCTAAGCATACATTCACCAAAATAGAAATCACCATGATGGTTTCTGTACCTCGATAGGTCTTGACATAAAATTGTTTGGAACGCTTGATCAAATTCCATGTTTTTACACCCATATCTACTCCAAAACCCTTTTTAAGCTACAACTTGTTTAAAAACAATCTCAATTCTAGAATTCGGTGATGCATCTGTATTTTTGGTGACAGCAACTATAGGTTTATCATCCCCTAAACCTTCTGTAAATACAATTCTTGCTTCAATATTATGCGTCCATAAATAATTTCCAACGGCTTGGGCACGAGCAAGGCTTAAAGCGCGCGTACGTAGTTGCGATTGTTGATAGCTTGCATAACCCGTCACTTGCACTGTGATTTTACGAAAAAGTTGCAAATAACAAACGACATCATTGAGCAACTCATAGGATGCCCAATTAATTTTCGGAGATTGGTCGGCAAAAATCAAATGAGATGGGATACTGATCAAATAAGCGTCCCCCATCGTAATGATACGAACTTTTTTGGTTTTGAGTTTTTGATACATGCTCATGATGGCAGCGTCTGTTGCCCCATCGACCCCAGCGGGTAATGTAGGAATGTCGTCGATGTAAGAAGGCGCCTTTGATTGACATCCTAACAGACTCCAACACAAGAGAAACACACTCAATAATACTCTCAACGTTAAGCCCCAGAAAACTGAATTACTTAGTCAATATGCTATGTATTAAGGTAATTCAAAATGATGTATCGGTTATGGAAATAAAAACATAGAACGCAGCTAGATACAAGCAATTTCTATCCCAGAGCTCTGTACGGTACGATTTATAAAACCGTCGTTGCGAGGAGCGTAGCGACGAAGCA
>CAZVEH010000046.1:0-18559 GCA_964625775.1 uncultured Legionella sp.
AGTACCACACGACAGGAGATCCCTCGCTGCGCTCGGGATGACGTGGGGAGTTACTAACACTCAATTACTGATTCAAGCTTTGAACAGGTCTAGTTGACAGATCGAGGTTTGTCGACTACGATGCCACATTTTACCATAAGCATTCGGGTCAAAATGATCAAACTACCTGTGATTGTTGGATTCGGCGGAATCAATGCCGCAGGCCGTAGTTCCGGTTCACACAGCTACAAACGCATGATTTCTGATGTATTATCTGCATCTGAAATAGAAGCCACATGGCAAGATTTGGCTCATCGAATGCAAATACCTGTAGAACCTCAAGCTTCAGATGAAACGATTGAAACTATCAAAGCGAATACACTGGTTCGACGTATCCATCAATACGACCCAGATCATGTGGTCTGTCATCATAAAGCTACCCTAGAGCCCAGTGAACAACCCACTTCTGTGATTTTAAAACACCATAAACTCTCTTCATCCCTCTCAAGCCGGGCTCAAGTTACTGACTTGCCTGATGCAATGGTTAAAGCGCATTTTGACGCCCCCTTGTCTATTTTAATCCCTGACACCAAAACGTCTGAAGTATCCAGTGCAGGCCAGATCCCACGGGGCTTTGACCCCGCAAGTTTATATCAATCACATCATCACCCCAGAGGATTGGCCTTGTCAATCTATGGTGCTTCCGATGCTTTGAATTCACTTGGATTTGAATGGGAAGATATTTTAAAACATGTAAAACCTGATGACATCGCTGTGTATGCTGGTTCTGGTTTATCTCAAGTTGACGACAATTCTTTGGGTGGACTATTTCGTCAACCTTTGTGCGGCAATCGAGTGAACTCTAAAATGATGCCGTTATCTTTGGCTGAAATGCCTGCAGATTTTATCAACAGCTATGTGATTAACAGTGTCGGCAGTACCGGCAATAACGTCGGTGCCTGCGCATCTTTTTTATACAATTTACGCCAAGGTTGTCTTGATATTCAATATGGTAAAGCCAAAGTAGTCATTGTTGGCAACGCTGAAGCACCTGTGGTTTTTGATATCGTAGAAGGTTTTCGTGTGATGGGCGCCCTAGCCACAGATGAGAGTTTATGTGAGTTGGATCAGACCACCACTCCAAATCATCGCCGTGCTTGCCGACCTTTTTCAACCAATACAGGCTTTACTCTTGCTGAATCGGCACAGTTTTTCATATTGATGGACGATCAACTCGCGCTGGACTTAGGCGCAACGATTTATGGCTCCGTGCCTGATACCTTTATCAATGCCGACGCGAATAAAAAATCGATTGCAAGCCCTGGTGTCGGAAACTATATCACCATGGCCAAAGCAACTGCTCTGGCCAAAGCCATTCTTGGTGACACAGGCTTACAACAAACTTATGTACAAGCCCACGGTACTGGCACTCCGCAGAACCGCACGTCGGAAAGTCATATTTTAAATGAAGTCGCCAAAACATTTGCAATTCAAAACTGGCCGGTCACAGCCATGAAATCCTATGTAGGACATTCCGTCAGTGTTGCAGGTGGTGATCAATTGGTAGCCAGTATGGGTGTATGGCAATACGGTTGGATTCCTGGTATTAGGACTATTGATCATATTGCAGCAGACGTACACCGCTCAAATCTTAATATTTTGATGGATCACCAGTCAGTTCAAGACAATCCTATGCAAGCGGTTATCATTAATTCTAAAGGGTTTGGTGGAAACAACGCAACATCGTTGGTTCTGTCGCCTCAAAAAACGCTTGAAATGCTTACGATTCGCCACGGAAAAGACAAAATAAAATCGTACTGGAAGAAAAACGAACCTATTGCTGCCCACCAAGCTGCAGTGGATGCTCAAACCTGTCAAGGCAAAGAGCGCATCATATACACGTTCGGGCAAGCAATGATGGATCATACCGATGTCAGTCTTACCCAGACCAGTATTCGCTTATCTGAGTTTGAACAGGCCATTGACTTGCCAACAGTTAATCCCTATGGATAACGAAAACAGGGATAATCCGTATATCCTTTTTCACCTCCACCATAAAAAGTGGACGGATCCGGTTGATTCAATGGCAGGTTATCTGCCAAACGTTGAACCAAATCTGGATTCGCAATGAACGGCTTGCCAAAAGCAACCAAATCCGCATAACCACTCTGGATTGCTTCTAAAGCTTTTTGGCGATCATACCCGTTGTTAACCATCCATGCACCGCGAAATTTTGCACGCAGTGCCTGATAATCGAATCCCTCAGCTACTTCGCGCGAACCGCCTGTGATTCCTTCGATCATATGAACATAGGCCAAATGCGATTTGTCGAGCTCTTCAATCAATTCTTGATACAACGGATAGGGTGCACTGTCTATGGCCCCATTAGAGGTACTCACAGGAGACAAGCGAATCCCTATACGCTGAGCACCAATCTCATAGATAACAGCAGACACAACTTCAAGCGCAAAACGCAGGCGATTTCTAATGGAACCACCATAGAGATCTGTGCGCCGATTGGAGGCATCAGAGATAAATTGTTGAATCAAGTAACCATTGGCGGCATGAATTTCAACGCCGTCAAACCCTGCATCGATGGCAGATTTAGCCGCATAAGCATAGTCATCGACAATAAGAGGTATTTCATAATCTCTCAATGACCTTGGCGTGCCGAGTTCAGCAAATTTTCCGGTTTCGATAATGGTTTTAGAACCCGCGGGCGGTGGAATGGCTGAAGGCGCTACAGGCAACTGACCGTTCGGTTGTAAAGACGGATGAGAAAACCGACCAACATGCCACAACTGTGCAAAAATTCTCCCATTACGTGCATGTACTGCATCTGTTACCAATTTCCATCCCGCGATTTGCTCCGCTGAATAGATGCCTGGCGTCCATGCATAGCCTTTTGCCGTTGCAGAGATTTGAGTAGCTTCAGAGATAATAAGACCTGCTGTTGCACGCTGTTGATAGTACGTTGCATTCAATGCATGAGGCGCATCACTTCCCGGTAAGGCACGACTCCTAGTCAAGGGCGCCATTACAATTCGAGAAGACAACCTCAGACCTGCTAAATCATAAGGCTCAAATAACGTAGAAACATCATCCATGATTGCTAACTTTAGAGTATAAGTAAAATAATTCTAACTCAAAAATAAAAAAAATACCTCAGTCAACTAAAAAAACTTGACTCAAGTTTTTAATAGTATTTTGACGGGTTTTTTAGTACATTAGACTTTTTAAAATACTATTCAGGACTTATGATCAATACTTTTATTAAGAAAATTTTCGGCAGTCGCAACGAGCGGACCTTGCAACGTCTCGGAAAAATTGTTCATACTATCAACGCATTAGAATCAGACATGCAAGCCCTTAGTGATACAGCGCTAGCTGCTAAGACTGCTGAATTCAAAGCACGTTTGACCCAGGGAGAAACCCTGAACGATTTGCTGCCCGAAGCATTTGCCGTAGTACGTGAAGTATCACGACGTACGTTAGGATTGCGCCACTTTGATGTACAGCTTATTGGCGGCATGATCTTGCATGAAGGGAAAATTGCTGAAATGCGCACAGGGGAAGGAAAAACCTTGGTTGCGACCTTGCCAGCTTATTTAAATGCCCTATCTGGGCATGGCGTTCATGTGGTGACAGTTAATGATTATTTGGCCAAACGCGATAGTCAATGGAAGCGTCCTATTTTTGAATTTTTGGGATTAACCGTAGGTGTTATTTATCCAGATATGCCGTTTGCCGATAAAAAAACTGCTTATCGCTGTGATGTTGTTTATGGCACAAATAACGAATTTGGGTTTGATTATTTACGTGACAATATGGCATTCAGCGCTGACGAAAAAGTGCAGCATACATTAAATTTTGCCATTATCGATGAAGTAGACTCTATTTTGATCGATGAAGCTCGTACACCCTTGATTATTTCGGGTGCGGCTGAAGATAGCTCCGCCTTGTACAGAAAAATCAATGAACTGATTCCCAGACTGGTTTTACAAAACACAGATGAGGATCAAGGGGATTACACAATTGATGAAAAACAAAAACAAGCTTATTTGACCGAATTGGGTCATCAGCATATAGAAGACTTGTTAACCGAACATGGGTTGCTCACACCTGGTGATAGCCTTTACCATGCCAGCAATATCCAACTGATGCATCATGTGAATGCAGCACTGCGCGCTCACACCATGTATCATCGCGACGTTGAATATATTGTGCAAAACAATCAAGTTGTCATCGTGGATGAGCATACAGGTCGTACAATGCCAGGCAGACGTTGGTCAGATGGATTGCATCAAGCCGTAGAAGCCAAAGAAAGCGTGGACATTCAAAATGAAAATCAGACGCTAGCTTCCATAACCTTTCAAAACTTTTTTAGACTGTATCAAAAATTATCCGGAATGACTGGAACCGCAGATACCGAAGCATATGAATTTCAGCAGATTTATCATCTTGAAGTAGTGGTGATTCCAACAAATCGCCCGATGCTCCGCCAAGATCAATCTGATTTGGTGTATTTGACTCAGGATGATAAATACCAAGCTGTCATCGAAGACGTGAAACTGTGTGTGGCCAGACAACAACCTGTACTGGTAGGCACAGCATCTATTGAGGCATCTGAATTACTCAGTCATATGCTTACCAAAGCCAAAATCAAACATCAGGTCTTAAATGCCAAGTTCCACGAAAAAGAAGCGCATATCATTGCTGAAGCAGGACGACCTGGCATTGTCACCATTGCCACAAATATGGCTGGACGAGGCACCGATATCGTTTTAGGCGGTAGCCTGAAATCAGATTTGGCGGCATTAGGAGAAAATGCGTCCGAAGAGCAAATCGCGCAAGTCAAAGCAGATTGGAAACTTCGTCACGAAGCAGTACTCCAAGCTGGCGGTTTACGTATTATTGGCTCTGAGCGACATGAGTCTCGCCGTATTGACAACCAATTGCGTGGACGCGCGGGACGCCAAGGTGATCCAGGTAGTACGCGCTTTTATTTGTCTCTAGATGATAATTTGATGCGTATTTTTGCTTCTGAAAGAGTTGCAAGCATCATGCGTCGTTTGGGCATGCAAGCAGGAGAACCTATTGAGCATAATCTGGTAACCAAAGCCATTGAAAATGCACAACGAAAACTCGAAGGACACCACTTCGACATTCGCAAGCAATTATTAAGCTATGACAATGTTGCCAATGACCAACGCAAGGTGGTTTACTCCCAAAGAGCAACCATTATGTCCATGTCTGATCCCCATATTGCAGTCGAATCGATGAGTGCTGATGTGCTTGACACAATAGTTCATCATTTCTTGCCACCGCAAAGCCTTGAAGATCAATGGGACATTACTGGTTTGACTACAGCATTGGCCGAAGATTTTCGTATCCACGCGCCGATTCAGGCTTGGTGTGACGAAGATCATGCGATTCAAATAGAGCACATCAAAGAAAAAATCGGACAACTGTTCCAGGCTTGCTTTGAAGAAAAACAAGCTCTCTTGGGTCCAGACATGATGCAGTCTTTTGAAAAATCCATTATTTTACAAAGTTTAGACACGCACTGGCGAGAACATTTGGCGGCAATGGATCATTTGCGACAAGGCATTCATTTGCGAGGCTACGCGCAAAAAGATCCAAAGCAGGAGTATAAGCGCGAATCTTTTGAGTTGTTTACAGCAATGCTTGAAGCTTTAAAATATGAAATAGTGAAACTGATCACGTCGGTTGAAATCAGTTCTGCAGATGATTTAGAGCAGGTCGAGGCACAAAGACGTGCAGAGACAGCAACCAAATTAGAATTGATTCACAATGATCCAAATGCGGAAGAACAAGAGTATGCCACAAGCTCTACTGTAACATTCCGGCATGAAGAACGTAAAATTGGGCGCAATGATCTCTGCCATTGCGAGTCTGGTAAAAAATACAAGCATTGCCATGGTCGTCTCACATGAAGGTAGCGATTGCGCTCATTTACAATTCAGCGCAGCAGATTTTGATCACAAAACGTGCTGCTAATATCCCCCACGGAGGGTTCTGGGAATTTCCTGGGGGAAAACTAGAGCGCGAAGAAACACCCGAAACAGCGCTTGTGCGCGAGATCAAAGAAGAAGTCGGATTGAATATCATTCAATACGATTTTTTATCAAGAATAGATGAACGACGTGAGAATGATATCCTCTCATTGTTTGTGTTTATCATTCATCAATTTCAAGGCGAAGCCATGAAACTGGAGTCGCAACAAGACTTACTCTGGGTCAACATCAAAGAATTACGCCAATTTCAGTTTCCAGCAACCAATCATAAAATTCTGAGTTGGATCGAAGATCATTTTCAACACCAATATAACACAGACTAAATAGTTACGAACCGCAGCCCTTGTTCACATATGCAAATCCAGAACATCTGGTCATTAGACTCACTAACCAGTGAAAAGCGCGTTGGTTATTCGAATGTTATCTTGTGCATTTGGTCAATCACCAGTATGATTATTCTCATGTTATCCCTTTGGAAAAACCATGTTTCATGGAAGCATTGTTGCGTTGATCACACCTTTATTAGATGATCAAATTGATGAGGAGCGTCTACGCGAGTTGGTGGAATATCATATTAAAAATGGCACACATGCCATTGTAGCTGCTGGTACCACGGGCGAATCTGGCACATTAACACTTCAAGAGCAAATTTTAGTCATTAAAACAGTGATAGACCAAGCCAAAGAACGCATCCCGGTGATTGCTGGAACCGCAAAAAATGCGACCAAGGAATGTATTCATCTAACCCATACAGCTATGGAGTTAGGCGCGCATGCCGCTCTGATCATGACACCGGCCTATATCAAACCCACACAAGAAGGATTGTACCAACATTATCGTGCTGTTGCCGAAGCTGTGGCCATACCGATTATTTTATACAATGTCCCCAGCCGAACAGGCTGTGATTTATTACCAGAAACAGTAGCCCGACTCAGCGCTATTTCAAATATCGTGGGGATCAAAGAAGCTACGGGTCAGTTAACACGGTTACAGCAATTATTGTCCATCGGACATGCTTCGATAGATATTTATAGTGGCGACGATATCACTGCCGCTGAATGGATGCTTGGCGGCGCCAAAGGTGTGATTTCAGTTACCGCTAATATCGCCCCCAAGCAGATGGCAAAATTATGCGATGCAGCCATTGACGACCAAAAAGAACTTTGTTTGAGCATCCAAGAAGAACTGATGCCTTTACATCAACATTTGTTTGTAGAAACCAACCCAATTCCGGTAAAATGGGCAGCTTATAAAATGGGACTCATCAATGATGAAATCCGACTCCCAATGACACATTTATCCGAACAGCACCGAGCTAGATTAGATGAGCTTTTGGTGAATTTAGATTTGATGCGTCTCACTGTTTAATGATAAGAGGTATAGATTGAAAGCATTCATATGGGTAATTAGCGTGAGTAGCATGTTAACGGGTTGTCAATTTTTCTCGACTTCAGATTATGCGACCAATAACACCGACCAGTATTTGAAAAGCCGCAACGGACCCGACCTAGTGATTCCCAAATCGCTGAATGACTCCAATATCAGTGACTTCTATCGCTTGCCTGACCAAACACAAGCAGCAAGGATTGGCATCACCCCACCTGTGGTTGCGGCAGATAAATCAGACGCATCCTGACAGTCATTGGCTTAGGAATTTAAGGTATGTTAGGACTGGCCCCATCCGTCTTATGTAACAAATGCTAAGTCACAATTATATTTTATAGGTGAGTTGTGCTGTACGTGGATAAAAACGCCTTTAACAATTTGGAGTTAAATTTTATAAATAAATTGCAGAACTGCTGCTTGGAAATGTGCCGTTACTGTACCAGTACTACTGGCATTTTTAATAGGTGAATTCGGAAGAAATCCGCCGTAGCTATACAAAATCTGTGCCGAAAATTCTTTTTGTATCGCAATGTCTACTCCAGCTGAAATAGCCCCAGACGCAGCAAGTGGATAACCTAGCGCATTTGTCGCTAGTGGAACTGGATTGGTTTCATAAATCAGAGAACAAAGTAATGCCAATCGAGCATTTGTTACATAACGCGTAATGGCTTGAAATGACCAAACATCCTTCCAATTTGTAGGCACTGAATAGGTCCCCGACGCAGAGTTATTGAATACCAATGTTTTCTGCAATGACCAGCCTGACCAATAGACCTTTTCTTCAAGAAACCACTTTTCACTTAATAAATGAATAATTCCCACAGAAGCTACTGCAGCTTGGCTGATAGTCATAGAAAAATTATTTATGGTTTTATTTGCAAGCGAGCTTGTTCCAGATCCAAAAGTGTTGACAGGCGTGTACACAACAGCAGTCAATGAGTGTTGTTTATTAATTTCATAAAAAACCCCAATATCAGCAGTGAAATTTAGTCCAGATATTCTGTTCACTTCATTTCCAAGATTAGGAACAACAAAATTTAATTCAAAATACTTATTATCTTCAATATTCAAGCCCAAACCCAAAGTTATTTTGTCAGTCAACTTGTAGCTAGACTGAGCACCTATTCTATAATAAAGTGCGTTTGTTACTGTAGAGTCTTTTGCCACAATAGAATCAACGGGCCAATCCAGATGACCGTAAACACTGGGAGTTACATTGATGCCAAATACAAATTTATCAGTAAATCGATACGCGGTTAACACATATGGAAGAGAATTGTTTACAGCGCTTTGTGCATCACCCGTAATCCCTGATGAGGTTCCTGTAAATCTAAAGGATGGTTTGATATAAACATTACCTAAAACTAACTGCGCAAGATTAGTTAGGTTAAGTTCGGCAGGATTCTGGTAAAAGTTGTCATTTAAAATTTGATCAACAGCGCTGTGAACAGCATTACTAAAAAAAATTGCTTGCACAAACGATACTATAATTAAAGATTTAAAACACCTGGCTTGTATCAATGTCATATATTTCAAGTGTATTATATCCGTACTCAATAATGAGAATTCATTAAATAAAATATTTTAAAACATATGAAATCCAAAGATCGTACGTCTTTGAGTTAAAGTATCACTATCTATTTAACTATTTTATTAACTAAGGCGCAATATAATTTATTTGAATTACGCTGATTATCTGACAAGATACATCTTTGAAATACTATTAGATAGACTATAATTGAAAAAAACCTCACAATTATACTAAATGTTTAAAAATACACTTATATATCCGAGAACGCATGACACACGAATACTACCCACATAGCAGTTTATTACCTTTTTATATTAGGTGGCAAATTGAGCCTGAAAATACAAATTATAATTTGGCATTTTATTATCAGTTATCAAATCAAGACGAAATACAAATACTTCTAAAAAGTGTTGAGAAACTCATTCATTTGATGCCACATCTAAGGCAAACCTTTGGCATCAAAAACAAGCAATTAATTGCAACCATTCACGCTGAACTACCTGCTAATATAAATTACTTCACTTCAACTCCAGAAAATATTAATGGATTGCTGAGTAAACTATCCCAAGTACCACATGATCTTAACAGATCATCTATACATTTAAATATTGTAAGCTGTGATGATTGTTTTGTAGTGCTTTTTAATATACATCATATACTGGTAGATGGTATTGGACTCGATACCCTGCTTCACAATTTAAACAGGTTAATCAACAATAAAACAGTTATCCTTATAGAACCTGATGAATACATTAAGTCAGTTCAAAAACGGTCTTTACAGCATCCTTGCGAAATAACCCATCAAACAAATGATTACATAACTAGCTTGGAGCATACTTTACACGAATATTCTTACAAAAAGGCAAATAGAACAGCCTGTTTGCACTATAAAAAAATACTGGATAAAAACTTATTCAATACTCTTATACAATATAGCAAATCACAATCAATTAGCGTGTTCAATTTTTTGTTAATTGCAAATAATGTGTTTATTTCTAAATTACTTAATCAGAAAAACTCTATTGTTAACTACCCTGTTAATATCCGGACAAACAAATCACTTGATGGTTGTTTTATTAAATTAATTCCGTTCCTATTAAAACAGAACAAAAAAGACTCTCTTTTATCATTGATTTCCTTATTTAAAGATCATCTAGAGTTTTACAAACAATTATCAAAATCGAATGAGACTTATGCCAATCAAATTTATTCATGTCCAAGCTTTGCAGAATCTAGTATTGCGAAACCAATACCGCTTGTGTTTATGGACAAATATTATGCTTCAACTGTTTTTCCTCAAATAGCAAAGTCTAGTCTAAGTATTAAATATAGAATGTTAGATCATACAATTTATTTCACTTGTGATGTATTGGTTGATTTTTTCCCCGAGTACCTAGCAGAAACTATATTAGATAGATACGTAAATTTTGTTAGCCGCCTAATAGAAAATAATACAAAAAAAATAGCTAATTTATCTATATTATTTAATCACGAAGAAATCAATCTCATTAACAATATCAATAAAACCTATAGCTATTATCCAAAGAACAAATCGATCTGCGAAATAATAGAAGAATATTCATTAAAACAACCCAATAATATTGCATTGATTTATAACGATAAAACAATGACTTATTTTGAACTCAACAAAAAATCAAACCAAATTGCACATTATTTGGTAAATCTCAAAAATATAAGGCCAAATGATTACGTAGCGTTGTTTTTTTCAAGAGGCACTTCAACAATTATCGCAATGTTGGCAGTTTTAAAAACAGGAGCGGCCTATGTTAGCTTATCTAAAAACTCACCAGATCAAAGAATTCAATATGTCATTGATGATACTAAGACAAAATTAATCATCAGCGAACCCGAACTCCTTATTCGTGCTCGTGAGATTTGTGCCAACTATAATGAAATGCAGTATCTCAGCCTAGATGAACCTGATAATTTTTTTCTTGAATTTCCAGCAAACAATCTTCCTATTCAAGTCTCACCAAATAGTCCAGCTCACATCATCTACACCAGTGGCACAACAGGCATGCCCAAAGGGGTAGTGATTGACCATATAAATATTGCCTCATTAGTCATAAATGCTTCTTACTTTAAAGCAAATGAGCTAGACACTTTTGCATTGTTTGCTGATCTAACATTTGATGCTGCTACATTTGAAATCTGGGGGGCCTTACTAAATGGTTCGAGATTGTTTATTCCTAATGACCGATTAGAAGTGTTTGCTAATACGTTCAAATTTAAAGAATTGATATCGAAGAACCAAGTCACTATTCTTTTATTAACTAAAACAATATTTGACCAATTATTTCATATTGATGAAACGCTTTTTAGCGGATTAAATTATTTACTCATTGGGGGAGAAGCTCTCAACAAACATCTGATAGAAAAACTTTCAATATCTCAACATAAACCAGCTCACCTAATTAACGCTTATGGCCCAACCGAAAACACCACTATTAGCACTACTTATGAAATTTCTTATGACTCTTTAAAAAACCAAAAAACCGTGCCTATTGGGACACCTATTTCTAACAGAGTTGCATACGTGCTCGACATTAATTTAAACCCATTACCAATGGGGGTGATTGGAGAATTATTTGTAGGTGGTGATGGGCTTTCTAGGGGATACCTCAATCAACCTAAGTTATCAAATACAAACTTTATTCCCAATCCTTTTTTTAAACACAATAAAAAATTGATTTCAAAAAATGAAAAACTTTATAAGACGGGAGATTTAGTAAGAATATTAGATACTAAGGGGCATATCGAATATATAGGTAGAAATGATTTTCAAATTAAAATAAGAGGATATCGAATTGAAACTAGTGAGATTGAACATCAATTGGAAAAGCACCCTGAAATATTGCAAGCCATAGTTTTAACTAGCAATCAAGTCTCAACAAAAAAAGAAGAAGTTTATTTAATAGCCTATTATAAATCAGTGAACCAGAATTCTATAAATGAAAACTTATTAGAAAATTATTTGCGAACAGTATTGCCAGAATACATGATACCCTCTGCTTTTATTCTATTAACCGATTTTCCGAAAACACCTACCGGAAAACTTGACATGAAAGCATTGCCCATAAGAACAATGGTTCATTCAGTGATTGAACAACCAACCAATTTAAAACAAAAGATGGTTTGTGAAGCATATTCAAAAGTACTCGGAATACAAGAGATTGGTATAAGCAGCGATTTTTTTAAGTTAGGTGGTAACTCAATTTTGGCGATAGAACTTGCCTCTATTTTGCATCATAATTTTAATATTCATGTATCAGATATTTTTAAATTAAAAACACCAAAAAAAATATCTGAAAATACACAGCTCATAAACAACAATATTGAAAAAAATCTAAATAAAATAAAAGATGACTTTATTCATACTAACAAACAGGCTCATCTCTACCGAAATTTGAATGACAAAGTTTCCAAGTATTTTTCATCAATTTATGAACAAAGTTATAATTTTTCATCAAAAAACATCCAAAATATCCTGCTAACTGGAACTACAGGGTATCTTGGATGCAATGTTTTGAGACAAATTCTTCTGCACACAAATTACAAAACATTTTTACTCATCAGATCCGAGTCTTCTGAAAAAGCGTTTCACGCTATAAATAGGAAATTTAAATTCTATTTTGATGATAATCTATTAGCTCTACTTAATTCTAGAGTATTTATTATTAAATCTGACATTGAAAAAAATTTACTCGGCATGCCACAAAACGACTATGTAAAACTAAAAAACAGCGTAGATAGCATTATTCATTGTGCTGCTTTAACGAAGCACTATGGGAATTATGATGAGTTTTATTCAGCCAATGTTCAAGCCACCATTAATTTATTAGAATTGTCTAAAGAAACCAAACAGAAAGATTTTCACTTTATTTCCACAATATCGACTCTAGATAACAATTATTCATCCTGTAACGACATATCTCTTTTTACAGAAGATGATGTTATTGAAATACTTGATAATCAACCTAACTTTTATATAAAAACCAAACACGAAGCTGAACAATATGTTATAGAATACAGAAAATTAGGCGTTTCATCCAATATATATAGAGTAGGAAATCTTGCATTTATTTCAAAAAACTTTCGTGTGCAAGAAAACATAGAGGATAACGCTTTTTTCAGTCGATTAAAATGTTTGTTAACTCTCAAAATAGCAGCCAAAGAAATAGGCCTAGAAGAAATATCTCCTGTCGATTTAACAGCTCACGCAATTGTTAAAATAATGGATAAAAATGAGTTATCTGATCAAATATTTCATATTTTTAATCCAAATTTATGTAATATAGTACATTTCTTATCTAAAATTAGTGATATTAGCGTGGTGACAATAAATGATTTCCTAGACCAACTGGCCGAATACCTACGTAAACCAAATATGCACCATTCAATGATCATGCGCTTTTTGATACATCAAAATTGGGTCGATGGAGCAAATAATATTCATATTATAAACTTCATTCTGCAGAGTAGAACCAACAAAATTTTAGAAAGCCTTGGTTTTAAATGGCCTGAAATTACTCAGTCAGAGTTTAATGAATTTATAAAACATACATACCATAGCTAGAAAGCTTTGCTTTACAAGCTTACACAGTAAAAAATAGTAACAACGCTACTGTTCTATAATTACATGATATTGTTTCTTTTATTCTGATGGCCACACTGCAGGAGATCCTTCAAACGGCTACACCGTTTTCAGGATGACGTGCTGGGGAGATACATAAAAATTATAATTTGGTAATTCAGTAATCGATTGGTAAAATTATAATATAATCAAACCATTTCCAGGTCGATTGAATCAGCCATGAAAAAATATACTGCTCATAATAGCGTTTTACCGTTTTTTTTATCCAAACAATTCGAGACAGAACTCCCCTGTTATAATCTATGTTTTGCTTATTTAATAAAAGAACACGCTCAGGTCGATTTAATTATTGAAAAACTTCATAAACTTGTCAAAATGCAAGCATACTTGAGACAAACATTTACTTTAGAAAACAATAGATTAATTGCTCAAATTCACGAGAATTTACCGCCTGAAATTAATTATCATGACTCATCTACAGATGAACTAGAAGTACTAGAAGCATCATTGATCAGTACAAAACATACAATTTCAACAAGTTCCTGTATCAAACTCAATGTAATTAAGCTATCCGACATAAATAACTATTCATTATTGTTCAATATTCACCATATTTTGATGGACGGATACACTTTAGATCAATTTATAAGTGATTTGAACAGTATGATTGCGAATGAAGAAATTGATTGCATCAGTGATGAACAGTATTTACAGCAATTAATAAATGAACCACATCTTATTGAAGGAAAAGAGTTGGATGATTCGATCATCGAGTATCACAAAGAAATTGAGGAGATTTCTAATGATATTCCTTTCCATAGCAAACAACACAGCACAAAAATATTGTACTTTGTTGACTCTTTACCTGAGGCTATTTATCAGAAATTACTCTATACGAGCAAACAAAATCAGGTAAGTATATTTAATTTGCTCTTAATAGCTTGGAGTATTTTTATTGCAAAACTAAATAATCAGAAACATTCACTAGTTAATTACCCAGTAAATATTAGAACACAAAAAAATATTAATGGATGCTTCGTCAACACCGTTGCTTTGCCATTTTCTTTTTCACAGCAAGACTCCTACTCAGAAATCGTTAAAAATTGGCCTAGTAAAACAGTTTTTTTCAAAAAGATAGCAAGGCTAAAACTCAATCTCAATATTGAATCAATCTCTAGTTTTGCCAACTCTAATTATGCAAAAACAAAAGATTTAATCATTAATAAGGAACACATTTCAAGCAAAGTATTTCCACAAATTGCAAACTCAATACTCAGTATTAAGTATAAAGAAGAACAACAGAAGCTTGTTTTTAGCGCAGATATTTTTTCTGATTTATTTCCACAGTACATCTGCGAATCTTTGTTACATCGTTTTTTTAATTTCTTATCCCGACTGTTAAACAACCCTCATCTTTTATTAACAAAAATTGATTTGACTTTTGAAACCGAAAAAAATCGAATTTTATATGACTTTAATCAAACAACAGAGTCATTTGTTCAAGATAAAAAACTTATTGATTTGTTTGAAGAACAGGTACTAGAGACACCTGCTCGTGTGGCACTTGTTTTTGAAGACATCAACTATACTTATACTGAGCTTAACGAAAAAGCCAATCAAATGGCTAATTTCTTACACAAGAATCATAAAATAAAACCAGATCATCTGGTTGCAATGTTGTTGGACAGAAATGAATATACGGTAATATCCATACTAGCCATCTTAAAAACCGGAGGAGCTTACGTGCCTTTAGACTTAAGCTCACCACCTGAAAGACTAAACCATATTTTGCAAGACACCCAAACTGATATCCTCATTATCAATGAGAGCCGTCGAGGTAAATTATCTTTTACAAATCAAAACTCACAGTTTGCGCCAAATCTGAATATCATACCGATTGACAGTGAGGATACTCAGCGTGAAATAGCAAAGTTTGAAAAATCTAACCTAATGAATGTAGGCAGTACTACTGACCTTGCTTATGTGATTTACACAAGTGGTACTACAGGCAAACCCAAAGGAGTTATGGTCGAACATCACAGTGCTCTGAATACCATCATTTTTCTGACAAAACATGTTTACCAGAACACCCAAAAAACCAAAAAACCATTGCGAATAACTGCTTTTACTAGCTATGCATTCGATGTTTCTGTTTCCGAGTTTTTTGTGCCTCTTATTACAGGCAATGAATTGCATCTATTAAGCAATACTTTAAGAAAAGACGTGTTACTAACAAGCAAGTATATTAATGCAAAAAAAATTAATTACATATATTTGCCGCCTGTTCTGCTTGCAAATTTACCCAAGATAAACTACCCCTCCCTGATAGGTATTGTGTATGCAGGCGAACCCTGCGACAAAGAAACAGCCTCGTATTGGTCGAAAAAAATCAATCTATACAATTATTATGGCCCCACAGAAACTTCTATTTATACGACTGGGGTTCGTTTAAAAAACGATGAAGTGGAAATCATTGGAAAACCAATATCTAACACCACAGCATATGTTTTGAGCCACGACTTTACACTTCAACCCATAGGTATTGTTGGAGAACTGTACATTGGGGGCAAAGGTGTAACGCGAGGCTATTTAAACCAGCCACAATTAACAAAAGAAAAGTTTATTCCCAACCCGTTTCAAACAGAAGATGACAAGAGCTACGGTAAGAATGGTCAACTATATCAAACGGGGGATCTTGTTAAATGGACCCACACTGGCAGCATACAATACATAGGAAGAAATGATTTTCAAGTTAAAATAAGAGGACATCGTATAGAGTTAGCAGAAATCGAAGCAACTTTGCTGAAATATCCAAATATTAAGCACTCCATAGTGACAGTCAAAAAACATATTGATGCAGGTGATGGCAATATTAGTCATTCTTTTTTAGTCGGATACTATGTAGCCAGTGAAAAAATTGACGAAATAATTTTGCAGGAGTATTTATCGTTACATCTACCTGATTTCATGTTGCCTGATATTTTAATTCATTTGACTGATTTACCGATAAATCCCAATGGAAAATTAGACAGAGCAGCCTTACCCTCTCCAGAATTTTCAAATCATGAAGATCATATGCCACCGACAAATGAAAGAGAACAAATAATTTGCAATGCATTTTCTAAAATATTAATGATCAGCAAAATCAGCATCCACGATAACTTTTTTAAACTAGGTGGGAATTCGATTAGGTCAATAAGTCTTGTTTCTATGTTACAGAATAATTTTGATATTAGTGTTGCCGATGTATATCATTTAAAAACCCCAAAAAAAATAGCAGACAATATTCCATTCATTAAAAACAATTTGAAAAAAAACTTAGAAAAAATAAAAAAATATTACACCCAAAAAAAAACCATCTTTGAATATGAAAAACAATTTCAAGAAAAATATAATCGCTATTTATTTGATATCCAAAAATTAAACGTTGAAAACAAAATAATCCCGGTTACCAATATTTTATTAACTGGTGCCACAGGTTTTTTAGGGTGTAATCTTCTTAATGCATTATTAACCTCTACTAACTATAAAGTGTTCTTAATCATTAGGGCCAGTTCTGATGAAGAGGCATTTGATCGAGTTAATTTGAAATATAAGTATTATTTTGATAAAGATTTGAAACAGTTCTGTCATTCTCGTCTTTTTATAATTGCGGGGAATATTGAATTACCTTACCTAGGAGTTTCATTAGAAAAGTATCAAAATCTAATCACCAAAATCGACAGCATCATTCATTCCGCAGCCCTGACAAAGCATTATGGTGATTACAATGTATTTTATTCATCAAATGTCCAAGCAACAATTAACTTACTAGAGCTCTCGAAGCTTACTAAAATGCAAAATTTCCACTATATTTCTACTGCTTCGGTGTTAGGCGAAGCGTTTATTCCTAACATTGACTCATATCTTTTTACCGAAGATGATACCGGAGATAACTTAAAAGAACACGCTAATATATATGTTAGAACTAAATATGAAGGTGAGGTTGTTGTAAGAAAATATAGAGAACACGGTATAAAAACCAGTATTTATAGAGTAGGAAACCTTGCGTTTATGGCTAGCAATTCCAAAGCACAAGAAAATATAGAAGAGAATGCTTTTTATACCAAGTTAAATTGTTTGGTCAAATTAAATCTCATTGCAGAAGAGGTTGAAATTGAGGAAATTTCACCTGTTGATATAACCGCTGAGGCAATCGTAAAACTATTCGATAAGGAAATAGCGCATAATCAAACATTCCATGTATTTAATCCAATATTCACTAATTTGGGAAATATTCTTGTAGAAAGCACACTTTTCAAAGTTAAAAAAGTCTCAACTCGCAAGTTTATCACCACTCTGATTACCAATTTGGACAAACACACACATCAGGAAACGATTGAGCGCTATCTACTCCATAAAGGCTGGCTAAATGAACATCAACATAAAATGACCAATATTAAAGTTTTACAAGAAAAGACCGGCTATATTTTAAAATCTCTTGGATTTGTATGGCATCAAATCCCGCAACAAACTATTCTTGCTTATCTGGATAAGGAAATTAAGCGTGGAAAAAAAAGCTAAGATATTAACGCTTCTAGAGATTGTAACCCCTATTATTCCTGCTCCCATTTATTGGGAGGATGTGAATAGCATATTACTGGGAGGTAATGACGCTGTTTTTAAAGCCACAGGGGCAGGACATGCTAAGGCTTACGTCGGTAAAAATCTCTTCGAGTTATATCCCAAAGAGATGGCTGCGCATATTAAAAAGCATAATGAGGAAGTCATGCGCACCGGTCAAATACTGTCTCAGGAAGAGGCTATTGAAGATATCACCACAGGAGAATTTAAGTATTTTACTGCAGTTAAAGCGCCGTTATTTGATGATTCTGGCAAAATAATAGGTATTGTGGGTACCTCAATAGAGATTACCGATCGCAAAAAAATGGAAGAAGAACTTCATCACGCCAAAGAAAAAGCTGAAGCCGCCAATCATGCCAAAACAGAATTTATAGCAAACATGAGTCA
>CAZVEH010000047.1:0-18348 GCA_964625775.1 uncultured Legionella sp.
TAAATTTGAGACTTACAATCCCTCGCTGCGCTCGGGATGACGTGGGGAGTTACAAAAAAGCGCAAAATACGTTATATCAGCACAATATAGGTGGGTTAAAAAAAGGGGCGATCACGTGTGGTATGTCTATAACCAGTACCTAATCCGTTTCATCCCAAGATGCACCGACTCCAATGGATACAGTCAGCGGTACGGACAAAGTCACGGTGGATTCCATAATGGTTTTAATCTGTGGTTCAACCACGGCGATATCTTCTTCGCGGACTTCAAACACCAGTTCGTCATGCACTTGCATGATCATAGTGGCTGAAGGATAGAGACATTGTTGTTGCCAATTGGAAAGAGCAATCATGGCTTTTTTGATCAAATCTGCTGCAGTACCTTGTAAGGGTGCATTAATGGCTGCACGTTCTGCGGCTTTGCGTTGCATCATATTGCTGGCATTGATATCCGGCAAATCCAACCTTCGTCCAAAAATAGTTTCCACGTACCCTTGTTGGTGCGCAAGTGCGCGAGTGTTTTCCATGTAAGCCAATACACCGGGATAGCGTTCAAAGTAATTATCGATATAATACTGAGCTTTATGACGTTCAATCCCCAATTGTTTGGCCAAGCCAAAGGCCGACATGCCATATATGAGCCCAAAATTAATCGCTTTGGCTTGGCGTCGCATATCAGCGGTAACGGCCTCCAGAGGTACACCAGCTACCTCACTGGCTGTGGCGGTATGAATATCGAGGCCAGCTCGAAATGCGGCAATTAATTGCGGATCTTGAGACACGTGTGCCATGATTCGTAATTCTATCTGTGAATAATCCGCGGAGAGTAGTAGGTGCTTAGCAGGGGCAATAAATGCGCGTCGAATCAATTTGCCTTCTTCGGTGCGAATAGGAATATTTTGCAAATTAGGATCAGAAGAAGATAGGCGTCCAGTGGCAGTAACAGCTTGATTATAGGACGTGTGGACTCGTCCGGTTGCAGGATTCACCTTTTTAGGTAATGCATCAATATACGTCGAGACTAATTTGCTGAGGCTGCGATAATCTAAAATAATTTTGGGTAATTCATAGTCTAAAGCAAGTTCTTGTAAAGTTGACTCAGCGGTTGAGGGCTGGCCCTTTGGTGTTTTAGAACGAATCGGCAGTTGTAAGTCTTCATACAATATGGTTTGTAATTGTTTGGGCGAGTTGAGATTGAAGGTTTTGCCTGCTAAAACAGTGGCTTGTTGTTCAAGCTCAGATAAGCGTGCTTTGAGTCGTATGCCATGTTTTTCCAGGCATGCGTTGTCAATCAACACACCATGTCGTTCTATGTCGGCCAAAACAGCAACCAAGGGCATTTCAACCGTGTGTAAGAGTTCGCGCAATTTGGAAGACAGTTTAGGGTATAAAGTATGGTGAAGTTGCCAGGTGACCATAGCATCTTCTGCTGCGTAGGGTGCAGCAATGGAAACGGGAATTTGATCAAATCGCAACTGTTTGGCACCAACGCCGGCTATATCTGAAAACCGAATGGTGGCATGCTCCAAGTATTTCATGGCCAAAGAGTCTAAATCATGACGCCGTCCCGCACTGGTTAATAAATAAGACTCCAACATAGTGTCGTAGATCATGCCTTTAAGCGTGATAGCATATTGTTTAAAAATAATATAATCGTATTTTAGATTTTGCCCCAATTTTGCAATGCTTTCATTTTCTAAAATAGGTTTGAGCGCACTTAAAATCTTATCGCGACACAGTTGTGGCGTCCCATCATCGTGGATCAAAGGAATATATGCTGGTTTTTGATCGGCTATTTGCAAAGCAATCCCCACTAATTCTGCGCGCATGGGATCAAGATCAGTAGTCTCAGTATCCACACAGATTAACGAACTATGCTGCAAAGCATTTAAATACTCAAGCCACGCCTCTTCGGTGGTGAGGGTGACATAGTCTTGTATGGTTTTATGGGACACAGGTCGTGCTTCCTGTGACACTTCAGAACGAGTGCGTAGCCAATTTTTAAATTCGAGATCCTGTGCCAAGCATTGTAGCTGTGCTTCATCGGCGGGTTTTAGGACAAGCTCGGTCGGACCTATTGGCAATACAACATCTGTTTTTATCGTAATCAAGCGTTTCGATAAAGGTAAATGGACCATACTGGCACGCAAATACTCACCAATTTTACCAGTAAAGTGATCAGCATGTTGCAATATAGTGTCTAAATCGCCATATTTCTCTAGCCAGGTTACGGCAGTTTTTGGACCGCATTTGGTGACACCAGGGATATTGTCAGAGGTATCGCCAATGAGAGTAAGATAATCAATGATCTGATGTGGCAGAACGCCAAATTTTGTTTTGACACCGTCCCTATCTAACAGCTTATCGGTCATGGTATTGACCAAAGTCACTTCGTCATTCACCAGTTGCGCCATGTCTTTATCTCCGGTAGAGATCAAAACATGCATGTCTGCTTCCCTGGCTTGCACAGCCAATGTGCCAATCACGTCATCTGCTTCCACTCCGGGAATGATCAAGATGGGTAACCCCATGGCTTGTAGAAAGGTTTGTAAGGGTTCAAATTGCGACGACAAATCTTGAGGGGTTGGAGGACGGTGCGCTTTATACTCGGGATACCATTCATCACGAAATGTTTTGCCTTTTGCATCAAAAATAACGGCAATATGCGTGGGTTGATGTGTTTTGATTAAGCGGTTGATCATCGACACAACGCCATAAATAGCACCAGTAGGCTGACCTTTGCTATTTTTTAAAGGAGGTAAGGCATGAAACGCACGATAAAAATAAGAAGATCCGTCGATGAGTATGAGTGGCTTGGTCATTTTTTGTCATCTTTTGATTCAAGAAACATAATTTTTTCACTTAATTTAGCGACTTTTTCGGTTAAAGCCTGTAAGTTTTTGCGAATAAACGGGATCCGAGTGACTGCCAATTCTTGTTCAATGGCTTTGTCTTTGGGACGAGCAGGTGTACCCAGGTAAATATTGCCCTGTTTGAGATGCTTTTTCGGGGGTACGCCTGTTCGTGCGCCCAAAATGACGCCATCGTCAATGACCACGTGATCACTGACGCCAACGTTTGCGGCGAAGATCACATGGTTGCCACTGGTGCTGCTGCCCGCAATACCCGTGAAGGCACAAAGAATATTGTGTTTACCCAATTTGACCGAATGTGCAATCTGCACCAAATTATCGATTTTTGTCCCTTCTCCAATGATAGTATTACCCAACGTCGCTCGGTCGATCATCGTGGATGCCCCAATTTCAACGTCATCCTCTATAATCACTGAGCCGACGTGGGGTACTTTGATGTGTTTGCCTTGCTCATACACATATCCAAACCCATCAGAGCCAATGACAGTATTCGCATGCAGGCTGACGCGTTGACCAATGGTCACATGATCATATAAGGTCACGTGTGGATGAATAGTGCTGTGCGCGCCAATGGTGACTTGATGTCCTATGGAAACGTGACTTTTGATCACACAATGATCGCCGATGGTGGAGCCAGATTGGATAGAAACAAAAGGCCCAATCGATACTTGATCGCCTAAGACGACATCGTCGGCAATGACTGCAGAGGGGTGAACCCCGATGGATATTGGGTGGGGTGGATGAAAGTGTTTCAACAATTGCATAAATGCTTTAAATGGGCTGTCAACTTGAATACTGGGTTTTTTTAGACCTTCAATATGGTTGGCAACCAGTATGGCCCCAGCATCAGATGCTTCGGCGCGCTTAATGTTATCAGCCCCTTCGGCAAATATCAGAGAATGGGGTAAAATGTTGTCAATCGGTGCAAAGGCCTGGATCAGAATATCTCCATCCCCTTTTACAACGCCATTGATCAACTTGGCGATATCATTCAGCGAGACATTCATCAAGAATCCTTCGTACAAAGGATATGATTATAACGTGTTGATTTATTTTTTGAAATTCATTTTTTTGCGAGATTGATTGAAGGGATAGTCTAAGGTGAAAAACGCTTCAAAATCAACGCGGCATTTGCGCCTCCAAATGCAAAATGATTCGACAAAGCGATGTCGACGCGCTTTGCTCGTGCTTGGTTTGGAATGTAGTCGAGATCACATTCGGGATCTGGATCCTGGAGATTAATGGTTGGTAAGAGAATATCGTGCTGCAAACTCAAGGCTGCTGCAATAATCTGCATGGCACCCGCTGCGCCAATAGCATGGCCTGTCATGGCTTTTTGGGCTGTAATAGGGATATTGTAAGCATGGGATTCAAAGAGAGCTTTGATGGTTTGGGTTTCAGTGACATCGTTGAGCTGCGTGCCTGTGCCGTGCGCATGAATGTATTGAATATCTCCGGGTGCAACACGTGCGTCATCCATCGCCATTTGAATCGAGCGAATTTGACCTTGAGAATTGGGTGCTGTGACGTGATAGGCATCACAACTTGCGCCATACCCGATGATTTCAGCATAAATGGTTGCGCCTCTTTCTTGCGCTTGGCCCAGTTCTTCTAGTACTAAAATCCCTGCTCCATCGGCCATGACCATGCCATCGCGCTGGATATCAAATGGTCGACTGGCAGATTGAGGTTGTTCATTTTTGGTCGACATCACGCGCAGTTTACACCAAGCGGTCATTAGTGTTTCCCAAATGAGCGATTCCGTTCCGCCACAAATCGCAGTTGTGAGTTGGCCCCGAGTAATTTGTTGATAAGCATTGCCTATGGCTTCTGCTGAAGAAACGCAGGCGTTCGAAATGGTGGAATTAGGCCCCCCTAATCCAAAAGCGATGGCAATATGATTCGCGACGGAGTTTGGCATACCACGAATTACGCTCAAGGCCGGGACTTTTTTCCAATGACCGCTATAAAACTCTTGGTAAGCAGACTCCAATTCCGGTGTGCCACCTAAGCTGGTACCGATGTAGGTGCCAGCTTGACTCAATTCTTTAGGGCTTAACTGCGCTTGGGCAATCGCATGATGCGCACAAAACAATGCGTATTGTGCGACTTTAGGATACCGTTTGGGCCGATTAAATGCCGGCAGATGCTCTAAGCATAAATCAGTGATTTCGCCGCCAATTTGCGTGGGGTAAGGCGATGGGTCATAGCATTTGATACGATCGATGCCGCATGTGCCTGTAATAGCTGCCTGCCAAAATTTTTCTAAACCCGAACCGATGGATGATGTGATTTCCATCCCTGTGATCACAACACGTTTTTTCATGAGGCATCCTTTTTTTGTCTTCGTCTGTCCATACGAGGCTGATCTTTACGGTTGCTCAAGAAAGAAGATAAACCATATTCAGGCGCTTCGTCTGCCGTGTTCCAATAATCATGGGCATTGACTATGTTGAATCCCAGCCCATCATATAATTTTAGCGCAGACTCATTGGCCACTTCTACATCAAGCACGATTTTAGGTTTATTGTTGATTAATGCATGATTAATGCAATATTTGATCAAGGTCCCCGCGAAACCTCGTCCACGATACTCTGGGAAAACGCCGATGTCTGTAATACGCGCACGGTCCGATTCTTTAAACACATGCGCTTTTGCTACGATTCGATCATCCTGTACCAATGCAAATATGGCGCAATTATTCGTGACCAGCAGACTGCGGAAGACTTCCATAGGGTCAGGTTTTTTATTGGGAAAACACACATTGTCCAATTCGACCAAATTAGGAATATCTTTTTGCGTAGCCAACCGTATGGAAGCAGGTCTATACGGGATAGTCACAGGCTTTTGCGGGTCGTACTGCATTTGTAACTCAGAACCATGAAAAGTCATTTCAAGTTGTGTAAACCACTCTTTATGAGATCCTTTTGGCGTCGAAAAAATCAAGGTTTCTATATGCTCTTGTTCCAAAATGGGCAATATTTCCGTCAATAGTGCCCTGCCAATCCCCTTCCGCCGATGCTCTGGGTCAACCATCAGGGCGATTTCACACGCAGTACTATAGAAGAAAAATGTACGTAAATAACCAATTAATTTTCCATCTTCATAGTGCATAATATTACAGGGAAGAGCGTGTCTTTTATCAATCAAATGTTTATAAATCGGAATGTTATTCTGATCAATTTGTTTGCAATGGAACAAAAGCAGATCTAAATCCGCTAATTGTTTTCCATTGAGCTGGTGTGTGCGTGTAATCATAAAATCCTAACTAATCAGAAAAAATATCACAAATATTATGGATAATATCAGCAATAGGGGATCTATCTTTTTATGGGTTAAAATTTTCAAAATACTACATAATATAATCCCGGCTCCAATACCATCTGCAATCGATTCTGTGAAAGGAATCAGCATGATGATCAGCATACAAGGTGCTGTTTCGGTCATATCCGTTAATTGTAACTCTTTTATTTGTTTCATCATAGAACAAGCAACATACAGCAAGGCTGGCCCAATGGCAAAATTAGGGATGCTTTCAGCCAGCGGAAAGAAAAATAACATCAGCAGAAAACCAAGCGCAATGACAATGGCTGTGACCCCAGTTTTGCCACCTACAGCGATTCCAGTTGCTGACTCAATGTAGGGAGAGGTGCTGGCTGTTCCTAGCAACCCGCCCAGAGTAGATGCCGTCGCATCAGTGGTCAGACTACGGGTAAATTGTTGTTTGTTGTTCGGCCCGTTCTTTAAAAGAGGTTCATTTAATAGGCCTATGATGGTGCCTGTGGCATCAAAAACTGTGATCAGAAAAAAAGTAAAAATTGTTTTCAAGCCAATAACGGACCACAAACCAGAAAATTGCAATGCTAGAAAGGTGGGGGCCATACTTGGCGGTGCGCCTAGTATGCCATGCCATTTGCTGTGTCCAGAGAGAAAACTTAACAAGGTGATGGAGAGAATGCCATATAAAATTGCACCTTTGATACGATATGACTCCAGAATGAGAATGATCACGAATCCCAATAAAAACAAAAGATTGCGGGGGTCGGTGATTTTTCCCAGATGCAACATATGTTGATCAATCACAACGATTCCATTGGTTTGTAGAGCAATGAGCGCTATCAGTAAACTGATCCCAATGAGAATGGCAATTTGTAGGTTATAAGGGATGGACTCTGTTAGTAGTCGTCTGACTGGTGTCAACGTCACGGCAGTGAACATCAGGCCGGAGATGAATACCATACCCAAAGCGTGTTGCCAATCGACTTTGAGCCCTTGGACGACGCTGTATGTAAAATAAATATTAAGCGCCATGCCGGGTGCGACGCCAAAAGGCGTTTTGGCATACCATCCGGTAAAAGCACATGCAAACGCTGTTACAAGACAGGTTGCGGTGAATACTGATCCGCTATCCATTCCAGCTTCGTGCAAAATAGCTGGGTTGATAAAGATGATATAGACCATGGTTGAGAACGTAGTGATTCCGGCTAAAACTTCAGTTTTGAATTGTTTATGATTCAACAAGGACCGAAATTTTTGTCTCGACATAATGGTATGTGACCTCATCTGAAATCAACAACTGGGTGTGAGCACGTGCTTTGGATTAATGGGCGATCATTGTGAGCTTCTGAAGTCATTGAGGTGTTACGCTATCTTTGACTGCTACAAAGCTCACAATGATGGGCTTAAACCCATTGACTTTAACTTAATCTGCTTTTTTGGTGCCTAATTTTTCTTTGATACGTGCAGCGCGTCCAGCCAAATTACGTAAATAATACAATTTTGCACGTCGTACATCACCACGGCGTTTGACCGTAATGCTGTCTACCACAGGACTGTAAGTTTGAAATACACGTTCCACACCCACATTGTGAGAAATTTTTCGAACAGTAAATGCAGAATTTAAACCGCGATTACGTTTGGCAATTACAATGCCTTCAAAGGCCTGTAGACGTTCGCGAGCACCTTCTTTTACTTTTACTTGTACCAAAACTGTATCACCTGGATTGAAGTCAGGAATCGTTTTGCCTAGCATTTGCTCTGCATTGATTTGATCTATGATGTTAGCCATCTTTTACCCCTTTCTGTTCTAATTTAAACTCAGTCAGCAAGCGCTGGTCTGTTTCATTTAATGCCATATTTGCGAGCAAATCGGGCCGTTTTAACCATGTTTTACCCAGTGACTGTTTCCTGTGCCATTGTGCAATCAACTGATGGCTGCCACTTAAGAGTACCTTGGGTACAGAAGCATGATTCACTTCCGCAGGCCTTGTATACTGCGGATGATCTAGTAATCCATGCATAAATGAATCTGCAGCTGCTGAAGCTGGGTGCCCTAAGCTTCCAGGGAGCAACCGAATGATTGCATCTATGAACACCATTGCTGCAAACTCACCACCACTTAATACAAAATCACCTATAGACCATTCTTCATCTACATCATGCAGAATAATTCGTTCGTCAATGCCTTCATAGCGGCCTGCAATCAACAACAAAGGAGTGCGATTTTCTGCGACCTGGTTGAGCTTTGCTTGGTCCACTTTCTGTCCCTGAGGACTTAAATAAATCGTTTTACAGCCCGGCAATTGCTGCTTTGCGTGCATAATTGCGCCATGCAAAGGTTCATACATCATCACCATACCCGGGCCACCCCCGTATGGTCTATCATCAATTTGTCGATGTTCATTCAAAGACCAATCGCGCGGGTTCCAACACGTTACCTGCGCCTTGCCGTGTTCTATTGCTCTGCCGATAACACCATAGTTTAAAGCGTTAAACATGTCAGGCAATACGGTAATCACGCCTACTCGCATCATTTAAAAATGCTCGTCCCAATCAACTACGATTTGTCGCTGTTCGGAATCTATAGATACGACATACATATCTGGGATATACGGGATCAAATGACGTTTCTCTCCGCAAACCACCAGCACATCATTGGCGCCTGTTGGCAAAACGTCTTCGACGTGCCCCAATACGACCCCGTTCAAGTTGCGTACGCACATGTTCGCTAAATCATGCCAATAATATTCACCACTAGGGAGTTTTGGCAGCCGCGATCGTAACACACCTATCTCGATATGTGTTAATTGAGCAACTTCTTCTCGTTGAACATAGCCGGCCACCTGCACCAAAATAGATTTGTTTTGCGTCAGCGAGTTCGTCAATTCAACAGGAACCCACGCACCATTCTGCTGCATATGCCAGGGTGTATATTTTAGGATAGATGATTCTGGGTCAGTAAATGAAATGACACGAACCATCCCTTTTAGTCCTTGTGGGCGACCAAAACGACCTAAAACAACCCAGTCAGTGTCTTTATTCACTCGCCGTTGCAGTTGCTTTTCTATGTTCTTTGGCCAAAGAGGCAACACGATCCGACATTTGTGCGCCATGGTTTTGCCAATGTTCTAATTTGTCCATTTCTAGATGTAATTTAATTTCTTTACCACGAGCGATCGGATTATAGTAACCAATACTGGTAATATAATTGCTATCGCGTCTTTTGCGACTATCAGTCACAACGATATGATAAAAAGGACGCTTCTTTGCGCCAGCTCGAGCCAAACGAATAACGACCATTATTTCCTCTGCAGTTAACAATAAAAATGTGACACATTATATTCAAGATAAGAGCCGAACGCAAGTGCTGGATCGGATTCTGTCAAACCATGGCCTCTCAGCTTAATCATCAGGTAGAAAATGATTCATGCCTGGCAAGCCTTGAACGCCGCGCATCATGTTCTTTAAGCCCCCTGGTTTGGACATTTTTGCCATCATTTTTTGCATTTGTTCAAACCGTTTTAACAGTCGATTCACATCTTGGATTTGTGTGCCCGATCCTTCTGCAATGCGACGTTTGCGGGAGCCGATGATGATCTTTGGAATGCGCCTTTCTTTGGGGGTCATGGAGTTGATGATGGCTACAGTTTGTCCCAATGATTTGTCATTTACTTCGTTTTTCGCGCCCTGTGGTAGATTCGCCATGCCAGGCAATTTGCTCATCATTCCAGAAATGCCACCCATGCTGTTCATTTGGAGGAGCTGCTGTTTGAAATCATCTAAATCAAAGCCATTGCCTTTTTTGATTTTCTTGGCCAGTTTTTCGCTGGCTTTTTTGTCGGTTTTTCGTTCCACTTCTTCAATCAAGGACAAAATATCGCCCATGCCTAGAATACGTGAAGCAATTCGTTCTGGATGAAAAGGTTCAAACGAGTCTAGTTTTTCCCCAAAACTCATGAATTTGATGGGTTGGCCTGTGATGTGTTTGACCGATAATGCTGCGCCACCGCGGGCATCGCCATCTGTTTTGGTGAGGATCACGCCGGTTAGGGCCAAGGCGTCGTGAAATGCCTTGGCCGTGTTGACGGCATCTTGTCCTGTCATAGCATCTACAACAAAAAATGTTTCAATCGGCTTGGTGGCTTGGTGAATGCTTTTTAATTCATCCATCATATCGTTATCAATGTGTAAGCGACCAGCTGTATCAATGATCAAAACATCGATGAATTGTTTTTTGGCATGTTCTAATGCTTTTTTGACAATCGCTAGCGGCTGCTCGGATGCTAGACTGGGGAAAAAATCCACACCGATAGAGTCTGCTAAGATTTGTAATTGCGTGATGGCTGCAGGTCGATATACGTCCACACTGACCAGCATGACTTTCTTTTTGTCTGTTTCTTTTAAATATCTGGCCAGTTTGGCGCTGTTGGTTGTTTTTCCTGAGCCTTGTAAGCCGGCCATTAGGCAAACAGCTGGTGGCTGGGTGCTGAAATTAAATTCGGCACGCTGGTCACCCATAATATGGATCAGTTCTTCTTTGATGATCTTAATCAAAGCTTGGTTAGATTTTAAATTGTTGTCAATGTCTTGACCAAGTGCTTTTTGTTTGATGGTTTCAATAAACGCCTTGACCACAGGCAGTGCTACATCAGCCTCTAAAAGAGACAGTCTGACTTCATGCAATGCGCTTTGCATGTTTTCTTCGGTGAAACGACCTTGGCCAGTCATGTTCTTAAAGGCTTTGCTCAATTTTTCCGTTAATTGATCAAACATAGTATGTCTCAACTCTTATAAAATAGCTGAATAATAACACAGATAAATGCTGATGTATCCTCTCGTCTGGTGAATTCATGTTAAATGAACTTAGCACAAAATCTGCGTATAATCAGAACAACGGCAAGCCGCCGGGAATTAAATTAAAGTCACGCGTGATCTTGCCCTGGATGACAGAATAAGTTGCAAATGGCGTTTTTTTGGCTATATTAAAAGAAGCAGACTTTGCTTTTTTAAGTTTGATGGAACCAACCAGGCTTGAACAAGCCATAAAGGGTGAAGGCAACGCTTCATTTGCTTCACGCTTAAACTACAGGAGATTCAACATGAAAAAAAACCTACGGAACCTTGGGCGTATACTTAGTGTTATCACTCTCTTAACAGGCTTCGGCGCTAACGCATACGCGGGATACAGCCTTTCCTGTGTTGGGGGCGGTACCGGGGCGATGACGCAGCATAGCACTCAGGCCTGCGCAAAGGGAGGGCCTTCTACCTCCCACCTATACGGCGATGACCATACCGGGAAAAGTTGTGGCTGCTACAATACTGGTGGCAACACAGAACACGGGACATTTGGGTGCGTTCTGGGTAACGCGAAAAACGCTGGGAAATATGACTGCGCGTGCTACATCAACGAGGGCTGCGATTGATATGCACGCCGCGGCTACTGCGAAATGACGGTCATCCGGCCGGCGACATTCTCCGTCGCTGGTGGTAAACCTTTTATACCCTACACGAATTAATCCTAAAATTCATTCGTGTAGGGTATATTTCTAAAACAACGTATAAAGGCGAAGTATTTAACGTCATTACCTCTATATCCATTTCAGAGGCGACACGTAGTCGTTTCAACCCCAATAACGGGTTTTGTTGGTTAAATGCGCATATTTTTCAGAGAAATCGTCTATTTTTTTGTAGAAAAAGAAGCTGGTGCACATTAATATATCAAATTTTCTACTGCAAGGACTAAATGATATGGATATGCACCAGCTGACAGATATTTTTTGCCAAATTGATGATTTTTGGAATAGGCTTGGCGACTACACCGAAGACTATATGTTAATAGGGCCGATGAAAGGTAAACGAGGTCCTGAATGTGGATTGGCTATAAGCGAAATAATGACCATTTTAGTCATGTTTCAAAGTTCCAGGGTTAGGGACTTTAAGAATTTTTATACGGGTCTGCTACGCCTTTACTACAAGGCATACTTTCCCAAGCTACCCTGCTATGAACGGTTTGTCAGCTTGATGAAAAGAGCAATATTTCCACTAAGCATTTTCACGCAGCTAAAGGCCGGGCAACAAACGGGCATCTACTACATAGACTCAAGCTGCTTACCAGTTTGCCATATTCGACGCGCATCGCGACATAAAACATTTGATGAAGTTGCTGATTATGGTCATACGTTTGTGGGTTGGTTTTTCGGCCTTAAGTTGCATCTTGTTACTCACAATCGTGGTGAGTTGATGGCATTTAAAATCACTAGAGGCAACCGTCATGATAGCAAAGAAGCGGTGCCATTATTGAAAAAATTCAAAGGACTCGGCTTTGGAGATAGTGGCTATCTTGGTAAAAAAATAGTAACTACTCAGGAACCCCCATCGCCTGGACCCCTCGACTTGTTCGAGGGGTCCAGGCGTTAAGGCACGGAACGAGCTACTGATTTAATTTTCGAAAGCACTTGAAAAATCATACAAATATGATCAAATACTGGGATGACACTATCAACACCGACCATTGAGTCTTTACTCGAGATTATTGCGGCTCAAGCTGCTCAAATAGCACGCCTTGAAACACGTATAAAAGAACTTGAGAACAGATTAAATAAAAATAGCAAGAATAGCTTTAAACCCCCATCGAATGATGGATTCAAGCAGAACAAGATTTACGTATGATGAAATGCAAACAAAAAATATCGGGTGGATTTCGGTCTATCCACGGTGCTAGGGAATTTGGACGAATACGTGGATTTATATCAACCATGCGAAAGCAACAACGACATATTTTTGAAGTCATTCAAAGCGTTTTTTCTAATCAAATGCCTCGTCTTATTTATCATTCAACCTTTACAGTTGGGAGTGCTTAAAATGCTTGTGAATCGGTCAAAATAAAACTCATTATTCGGGTTGATATATAAGCTTAAAGTGAGCCCTGATAATCCAGCCCTCTTTTTTTTCCCGCGGGCAGGGGATACAATACTTTTTACGACTTATCAGGTAGGGCTTTGAAGGATACGTGATCAACAGGCCCCTAGAGATATTAAGTTATGGTGTTTACAAATGAACCACTTTGGTTCTTAAGGATAAGTAGTGCACGTTTCCATAAGTCTTCTCATTTGTGTGGTCATAAGTTTGGTATTAATTTCAGGTTTTTTTTCTGCTGCTGAAATTGGCGTGATGTCGTTGAATCGGTATCGTCTGCGCCATCTGGTCAAACAAAAACACAAAGCTGCCATGCGTGTCAATCAGATGCTGACGCATCCAGATCGTTTGTTAAGCATTATTTTAATTGGTAATACCTTATGTAATATTGCCGCATCTATGGTGGTGACTTTGATCGGTCAATATTTGTATGGAGAAACTGGTGCCATTATTGCTACCGCATTTTTAACCCTGGTGATTCTCATTTTTTCTGAAATGACCCCAAAAACGTATGCGGCATTGCACCCACAACGAGTGGCGTTCTTATGCTCTTTGCCTTTGACATTTTTACAATGGTTGTTCTCGCCCTTGGTGTCCTTTATTTCTTGGATCGCAAATTTGATCTTACGTATGCTTGGGCTTTCGATTGAATTGGTGCATAAGGATGCATTATCAGGTGAGGAATTACGTTCAGTAGTCCATGAAGCGAGCAGCTTATTGCCGATTGAACATAAGGGTATGTTGATCAGTTTGTTGGACTTAGAGCAGGCCAAAGTAGAAGATATTATGGTCCCTAAAGCGGAAATAGTGGGGATTGACTTGGAGCAGTCTTGGCATAAAGTATTAGAGCAATTGGAACTGTCTCAACATACACGCTTGCCCTTGTATCGCAGTTCTATCGATCAATTAGAAGGGATGATTCATCTTCGATCGGTGTTGAATCTGTTGCTTGAGAATCGACTGGATTTAGATGGATTATTGAAAATCGCAGAAACACCCTATTTCATTCCCGAAGCGACTCCATTAAATGTACAAATTTTAAATTTTCAAAAAATGAAGCGACGTTCGTGCTTTGTGGTCAACGAATATGGAGACTTACAAGGCTTGGTGACCATGGAGGATATTTTAGAAGAAGTCGTAGGCGAATTTACCACAGATATCGCGGATTTGAACAAAGACATTATGCCTCAAGGAGACGGCACGTTTATTCTGGATGGTGGTATTACTTTACGCAATCTCGCGCGTATGCTCAATTGGCAATTACCTAACTTAGGCCCTAGAACATTGAGTGGTATGATTATTGAATACTTGGGGTATATTCCACCTGCCGATTGTTGTTTGAAAATCAATAACTTCCGAATTGAAGTTTTGAAAGTCAGTGATAATACCATTCGCAGTGTATCCATGATAAAAATAGAAAAAAATTCGGACCTCAGTCATAAAAAACATCCATAACGGCTCAGTATTTTCGATCGGGCGCAGTGGTATGTATCCATCAAGGTGTAAATGAAGCTAGGCTGATAAGGTTCCGACGCAGTCACTACCTGCGATGAAGTTTGCTTGCAGTGTGGGCTGCATGTTCATGGCTTTGAGCAGTAGGCTGCGTGGCGGGAGGGGTGGGTTGAGCACCTTTTGAGTGACGACGCCCTGCATGTGGTTTGGATGAATGGCGGCGTCGGTCTGTTTGATATGCTATGTTTAACTGCGTGCTGACAGATGGGATCGCTGCTTTCTTCATAGCTTGTGTTTCAGTTAAAATCGTCTCTTGCTCTTCTGCGGTCATGGGTAAGAATGCGTCTTTATATTGTTGGTTTAAACAATTTTGATTCAGATACTGCATGATACTCTGGGCAGATGCGATGGTTGATTGTTTATCGTTTGCTTGTGCGAGTACGCCTAAAAGTGTTTTTAACACAGCAAATTTATCTAAAGCATCGAATGCTTGGGTATATCCCAGCACCAAAGCAGGTGAATGACTTGATGCATTGACATTCAAGATAGCGTCGGTGTTTTGCAGCGCTAAAGATAAGGTTTGCACTAAAACAGCATGCTCAGAATCAAAATGTAAATCATAGGCCATGAGTTTTTGTAAGCCATGCTTAAGTAAATTGTTTGGACTTGTTTCTTCAATGTTGTTCAATTGATGTTGTTGCCATTGTGTTTTTAAGCTTTGAATCTGCGCTTTGGTTTTGGCGCCTTCATGCGTATTGACAAACAAGGTTGATTTAAATAGGGTTCGGTATATCCGCGACAATAACGATTGTGGCGGTTCTAGGAAACGTTGATAATCCGCTGGATTCAATGTGTCCATTTGTGCACACAATGCCATTTCTGCCATCAGGGTGGCTTCATTCCCAATGCCTGACCAGTCCAGCCTATGATAGCCCAAAGTCCTGCTCTCATTAGATAGGCTGATTGCTTGGACCAAACACAAATCCTTATTGTTACGGTTATACTCGTGTGCTGCGGCTAAACTCAGTGCAATATTGTCAGAGCGATTATCGTCTTGTTCATAGGGCCCATTGAAGAGATAATGTGTAAAGTTGGTATTTTTAAAGGCATAAGTACTTCTAACGGCTTCTAATCCCTTGTGAAAACGCTCATCGAAGGGTGTTTTGTCGCTGAGGTTTTCACTGATCATAAGTGCGGAAGTTTGAATACGCAGACGTGGAATTTCTGCTGTGAGCTCTTCAGATGCATTCATGGAGAATGTTTTTATTTGCTGGCATGAAAATCCTGCTGTGGGTAGGTGCTCTGTCTGAATCCACGTAGCCAATTTTAATTTTTTGTTCGGAGATAAGATGGCATTGGGTACTGGCTGATGTTGGGTTGCGTTGTATCGGGTATGATTATTCCTTTTTTGGGTTATTTTTTCTTTAATTTTTTTAATAAGAATGCTTTTGCTCTTATTTTTTAGGTGTTCACTTTGCTCGTGTAGAACCTCATTTAGTTTGTTTATGTCTAAACTAGGGTTTGGTCCCTGGGCCAGGGTCGGTTTTGCTTTATATAATCCACGAGCAAAAACCTTTATTGATTCTTGATAAATCTCTTCCACGGTTTGTGTCACCAACTCCAAGCGCTCCTGATCATCAAAACTATTTTCGGCTAATGCCAACTGATAGTGTTGAGCCAGGGTGCTGATATGGATGTGTATTTGTTGTTGTAGGGGTACAATACTATTTTTATTTTCAATTTTTGTGTAGGCTTGTAAAATCAACTGAGCATCATTTTCATTATTTGATGTTTCTTTTTTCAAAGCCTCCAAAACCGTGGTTTCAAATTTTTTTTGAACTGCTGGATCTGAAATATCTACGCTAAGAGTGACAGGGCGATTCATATGATCGATGGTGTCATACACGATGCGAGCTTGCGGATCAAACCTATAGGATTTTGGTGTTTTATTAGCAATCATTTGGTTGAAATAGGCAAATTCGGGGGCTTGTAAAAACTTATCTTTATCTGGAATATTCAGACCAAATTTTGGATAAAATTGCATGAGATTGTTATAAGAATCTTCACTGGGCATTTGTGTGAAAGAAATCAACTGAGTGAGAAAATCTACCAGTACAATTTGATTTTCTGTAAGAAACTCGCTGAGCTGAATAGCCTTTAAGCCGGCTAAACGTTTTAACATTTCTTGTTTGACAAACGCCTGCTTGCAGGTGCCAATCATGTGTTCAAGTTCCTTAATTTGCAGGTCATATTCTGTCTGGTTCGGAAGATTTTCGTTAGCAACCACAGTCTGAATCGCAGGTATTTGCACCTCTAATGCTTGATAGAGAGGGATGAGTTTGTTGTATTGTTCAATCTCAGCGTGCTCTACAAAATAGGTTAATTGGAGTAATAGTTTTAGCAATGCATATTGTTGATGCTGAGGACGTTCGGAAAATGCCGGTGTTTCAAAAAGCTTCTTAAGTCTTAGTGCTTCATGCTGAGCTTCAGGATGAAGGCTGTAATGTATACCAACCTCCAATTTATCAACAAGGTCGTGATACACGAGTTGTTTATAGAATTGATTGCTTTTTTGTGTAAAAGAAGAATAATCCATATTAGGTTTTCTATCTTTTGCAAACTTACGCCATATGTCTATCAATTTTTGCTTTGTAAATCCTGATGTCAATATTTTTTCTGCATTTTCTTCATTAGTGCTGATTGTTTTGAAATAAGTTTCTGCGATTAAAGATTCCAGATACAGATTCTCAGTTTCTGAGACGAGATGTTTGTCGCCTGTTCGCGTTGCATCGGATATTAGGTTGAGTAATAATCCTTGATAATAGCTGTCTTCAAAAAAATCCACTGACTCTTGCTTTTCTTTTGAAAGTCTTTGCGCAGTTGTAGGATTAATTTTCTTGGCTGTCTTGATCAAGCGTTCGAATTGAGCTATTTTTAAATCGCGATTGTCTAGCCCATAGGGTAACACGCGAGTGCATAACTGCATGAATTTCTGCTCTGAAATTGCTGCATTTTCATCACCTGTAAACATACTTTTAACCAGTTGGGAGATTTTAACGGAACCTAATTTCTCCTGGATGGCTGCGAATAGATGTTGTTCTGTGATATTTTCTTCTTGGACTAAATCAGGGGTTTCTTGGATTTTTTTATCGTACTGAGTTAAGGCTGACAACAATTCGTCATCACACAGGAAAGTAACTTGACGATCCTTTGCTGGCGCATGAATATTGTGAATATGGGTTACAGCATACTTAGGGATATTTGAATCGGGGTCAAGATATTGGCCTACAATCTTTATTACCGTTAAACCACAGGGGATACCTTGGTCATCGATGTATGAAAATCCAAAACTAAACTTAGGTTGAGCACCACCTAGGAGGTCCTGCGTATTTACGAGTCTACTACTTGATTCATCATCATGAAGTAAATAAAGCTCGGAAAATCGGGCAGTAAAGTCACCTTGATTATAGTATTTTAAAGTATCATGGGTTTCAACATTATAGATATTATACTTGGTTTGAGTAGCTGTTTGATCGAAGGAAATAGCTTTGTCTCTGGCTCTGTCTACTAACAGTTGTCTTCTATACGCTCGTTTTGTATCGGCGGGGGGCAGATAAATGGTTTTGTCCATTCCCACGGCTTCTGCTATTTGTTCATAATTGCCCGACAGCTTCTTATACTTTGGCATACACGTGGCTCGCGAATATCTATAGGTATAGTATACACCAAAGATTGTTTTGTGCACAAATTTGGTATTTTTTGTTTAAAATTAATAATATTGGTAACTCCCCACGTCATCCCGAGCGCAGCGAGGGATCTCCTGTCGTGTG
>CAZVEH010000048.1:0-18295 GCA_964625775.1 uncultured Legionella sp.
GCCATTGATTATGTGTTTAAAACAGATCATTTAAAAATCAAATGACTATAAAATATTAAGATTGCATTTCAGAATTATTTTTGTATAATTAGCACAATTTTGCTATTTTAATGAGTAAATCATGACAAAAACAATAACAATAGCACCGCCAACTACACCGTTATTTTCTACTCTAAACCTAAATGCAACGCTGTTTAAAACCGCGCGTGTTCCCGCTCATTCATATAGTAAGCGGTCCATGGTTCACTTAAATAGTAAAATCAGTGAATTTGTCTCAGAAGGAAAAACCTTTGCTGAGTTCTTACAAAGACTGGTGGAAGAGTTGAACACAGAAGCACAAAAAGATGTCGTAGGTGGTGCAGATGAAAAAACAAAAGAAGAGCGCGCAGAAACAAGACGCATTTTGCTGGACATTACCACAGTCTTAGGACGTGTTTCACATATATTATCAGAGAAGTATCAAGCAAAGCTTGATCTAAGCCAGCAAGAGGTTTCTAACCCTCTTAAAGACGCACAACAATATAGAACCCTAAATGCTTTGAACGATCATATCGTTGTATCACCAGTTCTTGATATATCAATTGATCTATTTTTGGGTTTTAAGAAAATGTCACAAAGTCAGCAACACCAGGAGCAGGGCCTTAAAAACTTTCGTGCAAAACTTCAAAGTTTGGTTGAGCACAATGGTAGTCTTCCTGGCAGCAAGGATGAATTATTAGACCTTGCCGGATTGGAGTTACAACGAATAGCCATCGCTTGTCTTACCATGAGCATGTATTTATTGAGTTTTTGTTTGATATCACATGGTGCGGCTGTTGCGGCCACTACGTTTGCTATGACAGCCATTGTCTTGGGAAGTCTAGGTGTCTGGGTCTATTTGACCAATCATCAAAGAGATTTGGCAGTGGTTTTTGATGACTTAAGTCGATTGTTACATCATCTGGCAGAAAAAAAACTACCTGTGTTTAGTGCAGAAACGGCTTTATCACCTCGTTCTGAGGATGTGTCGGATCTTGGATCTACGGAGTCTTCATCGCACCAAGGTTATGAATTTCATTTTGGACATGATTATGCAGGTCTTATGAATGGCTATCAGTTTGATGATAGTTCTCTAGAGTCTGAATCACAGCAATCTGGTCATTCGTATAGGAATCTACACGGTACGGCGCTTATCACGTATGCAAACAAAATGCTATTGAGTGCTATTCCTGAGTCAGCAACAGAAGGCTCAGCTCATTTGCCTTCTTCAACACTTGCACCCTCTTGTCTTTTCAACGCCAGACAGGTTGTTTCCAAAGAATGTAGTCTTGCCTCTGATCATTCGTCCGTGATCAAGAACCCAGAAGAGGAGGATTATGTTGTGGTAGATAATGATCCTGACCTAGAAAAACCCTATACGCCTTGCAGAATCAGCTAACACGACGCAATATTTCCAATATGAGCTATTAGGAGTTGGCTTTTTTGATGTCCCTTTTATCAGGAAGGTCGATTTTATAAGAAGAAAAGTAGTTGACTCCTACTTCTTAAAAATATAGATTTCGGTTTCGTCTTTACAATATGGATTTTTGTTATGGCAGATGCAAGTCGTGTAGACCTTAGAATGACAGGGTCAAACAATAGTACTTATAGTGTTAACAGTCATCGCAGCAGTGTTACAGGACTGTCTCGTCATTCTGTGTTTCAACCCTCTTCTTTGAGTTACGCTTCGGAAAGAAGACAACCCAGCATCTCACTACAAATATATCCTCTACTTAGTATTTTACTTTATCCCTGCTCGATTTTCTTTGGACCTGCCATGTTAATGTTGGTTGGGCAGAATGCTATTCTGGCCTCTGCACCAAGTTTATTTTATCTCATAGCGATTTCTGGTTGCTCTGCTGTACTTTCCGCGCCCTTGCTACTGCTGTTTAATGGCCTGCTTGATCACTATCTTTCAGAGCAGAGCTGGGTAAGTAAGATTGCGCACGGACTTTTATACTTATCAAATTTATTGGGGAATATCCATCTTACAGCGTTTATTGCAGCATCGGCTGGTCATCATATCATGTCAACGTATACAATTTACGCTATTTACGGTGCAGGTTTCGTGCCAGCTTTGCTTTGTTGTCTTGCCTTAGCGTGGGGCATAAGGCATTTCAACCGACAACAGAATACTGAACTCGGGGATGTCTATGAACATGATTCTGTGGTGGTTCAGAATTTAGCTAATGTTAGCCCTTGCTAAATGATGTTTGACTCAATTGGGCTTGCTTGTTAGAATTTTGTTTGGATGGAGTAAACAATGATCGGAGGGAGTTCATGAAAGATCATGCCAATTCTAGCTCACACAACAAATTCAAACAGAATAAAGAAAATCTGTCAATGTTGAGGTTTTCCACAGTCAAAAAATTATCGAGTCTTATTGGTTTTTGCTTGCTCCAAACCTTGCCTGCTTACGCTGATTCCAATCCCTTGTCTCACCCCACAGAGAGCAACCATCCTTGGGCGATTACAGCAAGTATTGGTTACACAGACTTTCAAAATTCCTATAAAAATGAAGGCCAAACAATTTTGGGACGCCTGGCGTTTGACCGAGAGCTCCTGAATTTTAAACTGGCTAAGTTTGGTGTTGAAGTAGGAGTGCAGAATGGCAATAGCATGCGGCTTAGTGTATCGCAAACAACCTTGGATGAATTAGGCGGATCCCCTATTCAGACCACTGTCAAACCCATACTTGATCTGTTAGCCACGGTTGCTACAGTTCCGTTTGGGAAAAGTTCAATATTTGCTCAAGTAAAAGGCGGCATTGCTTATCGTAGTTGGCAATTTGACGATCGTACGTCCATCAATTTCTTATCCAATATTGCTGGTGAGGTTCAAGCGGGTCTTGGCGTTGCACTCAATAGTAACACGAGTTTGAGTCTTTTATATCAAGGTATCTATGGAGGCAACCCAGATTTTGTTGTGAATGCAACCAATGAAACAGGAACTATCAACAATATCCCAATGCAAAATGGCGTTCTTCTCAGTTTGTCTGTAGTGGTCTGACTATGCTGAGTCATCATTCTAAAAGCTTGAAAGAAGGAATAATATGCGTCGAGAACAGTATGTAACAACACCAAATACCTTGTTGTGGCGGATGATGCTTGGGTTAGCTTTGTTCGCGGTTGGACACACAGCATCTGCCGCTAACAACGTTTCAAAAGAATATGTGGATGGCAGATTTAATTCATTAGATGCGCGGATTAATTCGGTCATCAACAATATCCATAAAAACGAAGCGGGTGCTATTGGCCCTCAAGGCCCCGCAGGCCCGCAAGGCGTGGCTGGACCCCAAGGATCAATGGGGCCAGCTGGCCCACAAGGGCCTGCAGGCGCGCAGGGCCCTGTAGGCGCGCAAGGACCAGCAGGACCTATGGGACCTGAAGGTCCGCCGGGCACCTGTGTTGGTGATGCAGAATCTAACGTTGAGATGTATGCCGTAGGTCAGCATGCTTTTGGCGGGGTTGTTTTCTATGTAGATGGTTCAAACGTCCTGGGTACCAAGGGAGCTCACGGTCTGGTGGCTGCTAAAATCGATAACAGTGATAATGTAACTTGGAATGGATTTGGAGGTTCTCCTGGTTCTTATGATATTACAACGAACGCAAAAGGGAATGGCATTGGTGCAGGCAGAAATAACTCTCTTTTGATTATGTCAGTTCAGTCATTGAATGCTAGGTTGTCACCTAAACCTCTATCACTTGCAACATTTGCTGCTCAAGTATGTGCCAGTTATTGCGTGAGCGAAGAGGGTAAATTGTGTTCAAAAATTTCATCCTACGGCAAATCCGTTGTAGGATATGCGGACTGGTATTTGCCCTCTCTGGCTGAGTTAAATCAGATGTGGGATGGCAAAGTGCTGAACTTGTCAGGTTTGTATTGGAGCTCTACCGAAGATACCGAAACCGAAGCCTATTTTCAAAGCAATGACGGCCAAGGCTATGGTGCCAAAGACGCAGGTGCACGGGTGAGATGTATTCGATCGTTCTAAAATAAGTAGATAGACCCAACATGTTTGCAAATAATAATTTAAAGTATGACTTAAGGTAGAAATGGTTTAAAGGTGTTCGTATGGCCTTATCTTCGGGAAATTGGTTGCTTACACCTTTATTTAACGATTAAACTGCGATATTCGACTAAAAACTATTGACTTTTCTCGGGGCATGACCGAGAATCACTTTTTTTCGGAGGGGTTCCCGAGCGGTCAAAGGGATCAGACTGTAAATCTGACGGCTCTGCCTTCGAAGGTTCGAATCCTTCCCCCTCCACCAGAGTATCACAACGCTAAGGGCTTCTTAATAAACCAAGCGGGTGTAGTTCAATGGTAGAACCTCAGCCTTCCAAGCTGATTGTGTGGGTTCGATTCCCATCACCCGCTCCAGAATCGTTATAAGTTTAGACAAAAGTTCTGTCTGAAGATTGCCGGATATATAGTGTTGGTGTGGCCTTTGACTGAGTTTTCGAAACTTAGCGTGATGTTAAAATACAAATGCGAACGTTTAAAAAATGAACCTCAAGGGATTAAGGCACTCGTGGCCCACATAGCTCAGTGGTAGAGCACTTCCTTGGTAAGGAAGAGGTCGTTGGTTCGAGTCCAGTTGTGGGCACCATATGTTAATTCATGAATTGATAATGAGGAGACTTTCCGATGGGTAAGGAAAAATTTGAGCGTAAGAAACCGCATGTGAATGTGGGAACAATTGGGCACGTCGATCATGGTAAAACAACCTTGACGGCAGCGATCACCACAATTATGGCCAAAAAACATGGTGGTACAGCAAAGGCCTATGATCAAATCGATGCGGCTCCAGAAGAACGCGCACGAGGCATCACGATATCTACTGCTCATGTTGAATATGAATCGGCAAATCGCCATTATGCACACGTTGATTGTCCAGGACACGCGGATTATGTGAAGAACATGATCACCGGTGCTGCGCAAATGGACGGCGCAATTTTGGTGGTATCAGCTGCAGATGGTCCCATGCCACAGACTCGGGAACACATTTTGTTAGCTCGTCAGGTAGGTGTGCCGTATATCGTTGTGTTCATGAACAAAGCCGATATGGTTGATGATCCTGAATTGTTAGAATTAGTAGAAATGGAAGTGCGGGATTTGTTGAGTTCTTACGACTTTCCTGGCGATGACATCCCGATTGTTGTGGGATCTGCATTGAAAGCGCTAGAAGGTGATGAGTCTGACATTGGTGTGAAAGCGATTGAAAAGCTGGTTGAGACTATGGATTCTTATATTCCAGAGCCAGTGCGTAATATTGACAAAGCTTTCTTGCTACCGATTGAAGATGTATTCTCTATTTCTGGGCGTGGTACGGTTGTTACAGGTCGTGTGGAATCGGGCATCGTCAAAGTGGGTGAAGAAGTAGAAATCATCGGTATCCGTGACACGGTCAAAACCATCTGTACAGGTGTGGAAATGTTCCGCAAATTGTTGGATGAAGGGCGTGCAGGTGACAACGTAGGTGTATTGCTACGTGGTACCAAGCGAGAAGATGTGGAGCGTGGTCAAGTCTTGGCAAAGCCAGGTTCGATCAAACCACATACGAAGTTTGAAGCAGAAGTATATGTTCTGTCTAAAGAAGAAGGTGGTCGACATACACCTTTTTTCAATGGATATCGTCCGCAGTTCTATTTCAGAACAACCGACGTAACAGGAACCTGTGATCTGCCTGAAGGCATCGAAATGGTCATGCCAGGAGATAACGTAAAACTAGTGATTCATTTGCATGCACCGATTGCGATGGATGAAGGTTTGCGTTTCGCTATTCGTGAAGGCGGTCGTACTGTGGGTGCGGGCGTTGTTGCAAAAATTATAAAGTAAGTTCGCTGGGCTAGCATCCAGAATATATTTGGATGCTAGCCTGATACGTTTAGGCCAGTAGCTCAATTGGCAGAGCGGCGGTCTCCAAAACCGCAGGTTGGGGGTTCGATTCCCTCCTGGCCTGCCAACCATTCATAAATTATGATGAATAATATGCAAAATTCCAAATTGAGTATGAAAGATGTTTTGTTGTGGGTATGCATTGCAGTTTTGACTGCGGCTGCTTTTTGGGGGACGTATTCTTTTGAGTTTACCGCGCCCATTATTGCAATTATTTGGTTGGTTTGGTTTGTGTGTGGTCTTGGCTTGGCATATTTTACCCAACCAGGACAAACTGTATTTGTTTTTGCAAAAGAATCAAAGCTTGAATTGGAAAAAGTTGTTTGGCCCAGTCGTCAAGAAACAACTCAAACAACAATGATTGTTATGGCTATGGTGATGGTCGCTGGCTTTGTTTTGTGGGGGATAGATTCCAGCATGATGTGGGCTATCGGTAAACTAACACATTTGAGTTGATATGACCGTGGAAGAACAAAAGAAACAGTGGTACGTAGTGCACGCCTTCTCAGGTTACGAAGGCTATGTCATGCGCGAGATTAAATCGCGTTCAGAGCATCAGAATTTGACAGAGATGATTGGTGAGGCAGTAGTTCCAGCAGAAGAAGTCATTGAAATGCGAGCTGGTCAAAAGCGCAAGTCGACTCGAAAATTTTTTCCAGGTTATGTCTTGGTAAATATGGTCATGAACGACGAGACCTGGCACATGATTCGTGCTATTCCACGTGTCCTTGGTTTTATCGGCGGAACAAGTCAAACTCCAACGCCCATTTCAGATAAAGAAGCATTAGCGATCATGCGACGTGTTGAAGATGGTGCCACCAAACCTAAACCCAAAATCTTGTTTGAACCAGGTGAAGTTGTTCGTGTCAAAGAAGGTCCATTTGTGGATTTCAACGGCGTTGTAGAAGAGGTGAACTATGAGAAAAACAGATTGCGTGTTGCTGTTTTAATCTTTGGACGCTCGACACCAGTTGAATTAGAGTTTGGGCAGGTTGAAAAAACCTAAAACTAATGAGATAATGCGCAGCCTCTTTATAGAGGCTGCAGTATTTTTTTTAAGACAGGGGAGCCTAAGTATACTGGGTAACTAACCCAACCAACGTGATCTAATGGCATTGCGAAGGTGATATTAAGGCGCTATACCCAATTGAGGAGTCATTATGGCTAAGAAAGTAGAAGCATATATTAAACTGCAAATTCAAGCAGGAAAAGCAAACCCTAGTCCACCAGTTGGTCCAGCTCTTGGTCAGCGTGGCGTTAATATCATGGAGTTTTGTAAAGCTTTTAATGCCGCAACTCAGCATTTAGAAGCAGGGTTACCCACACCGGTTGTGATCACTGTTTACACGGATCGCAGTTTTACATTCATCATCAAAACCCCACCAGCATCAGTATTGTTGAAAAAAGCTGCTGGGTTGAAGAGCGGCAGTGCCACACCGAACACTAAAAAGGTTGCAACACTTCGCAAAGCTCAACTCGAAGAAATTGCCAAGTTAAAAGAACCAGATTTAACAGCAGGCAGTTTAGAAGCAGCAGTTCGTACGATTGCGGGAACAGCTCGCAGTATGGGTATTGATGTTGAAGATTTAGAGTAAGGGGTACAACCATGACAACTTTAACAAAAAAACAAGCAAATATTCGTAAGGTCATCACTGGAAATAAAATATACGCAGTGAAGGAAGCCATAGATTTGTTGAAACAATTCGCAAGCAAGACCTTTAATGAAGGTGTAGACGTCAGCATTAATCTTGGTGTTGATCCTAAAAAAACTGAACAAGCCATTCGTTTGTCTACTAAACTGCCCAAAGGCACAGGTAAAGTAGTACGTGTTGCAGTGTTTGCTCAAGGCGACAATGCGGCTAAAGCGAAAGCAGCTGGTGCTGATTTGGTTGGTTTTGAAGATTTAGCAGAACAAATCAAATCAGGTAATCTGGATTTCGACGTTGTGATTGCAACGCCTGATGCCATGCGCATTGTTGGACAGTTAGGTCAAGTGCTGGGCCCCAGAGGTTTGATGCCTAACCCTAAAGTCGGAACAGTGACCATGAATGTCGAAGCTGCAGTTAATGACGTGAAGGCAGGTCAAGTAAGATACCGTACCGACAAGAATGGTATTGTGCATTGCTCTGTTGGCAAGCTGGATTTTAAACCAGAAGACTTGGTTGAAAATATTTCTGCACTGATGGCTGATATTAAAAAAGCAAAACCAACAACATCCAAAGGGGTGTACATTAAAAAAATCACCTTATCATCGACAATGGGCCCAGGATTACCTATTGACCTTGCGTCAATTACCGGATAGAATGTCAACCCATTTTATTAGTACCAATTTCACGGCGTAGACTTTGGTTTATTGCTGTCGAAGACCGTAGGAGCCTTGGCTTAATCCAAACTCTCTTTAGATAACATAATGCTAATGAGAGTTTGATCCTGCGCAGACGGTGAACCGACTCTAGAATTCTTCTGAGACGGCCACCATAACTGTCAAATCATTAATGATTTGCACAACTTAGGAGGTCAGTAACGTGACGTTAAACTTAGCTGCTAAAAAAGCGGTCGTTGAAGAAGTGAGTATTGTTGCTTCCAAAGCGATTTCTGCAGTGGTTGCTGATTACCGTGGCTTAACAGTAAATCAAATGACTCAACTTAGATCAGAGGCGCGCAAGAATAAAATTTATTTGCGTGTTGTTCCTAATAATCTGACTAAACGTGCATTTGAAAAGACAGACTTTGCTTGCCTGAATGAGCGCTTAGTTGGTCCTTTGGTTTTGGCATTATCGACCGAAGCACCAAGTGATGCTGCTCGTTTATTAAAAGACTTTTCAAAAACATTCGACAAGTTAGAAGTGAAAGCAATTTCAGTGAGTGGTAAAGTATATGGTGCAGAACATTTAGATTATGTTGCCAGCTTGCCTACTCGTGATGAAGCAATCGCTAAACTGATGTATGTAATGAAAGCACCGGTTGAGAAGTTTGTTCGTACTCTTGCTGAGCCCTATGCCAAATTGGTTAGAACGGTAGCGGCAGTTAAAGACCAAAAAGCTGCTGGTTAATCCAGCATTTTTGTTACAATTTTACAGAGGAATTTAGAAATGGCACTGAATAAGAATGAAGTTTTAGATGCAATTGCGAACATGTCTGTTATGGACATCGTTGAATTAGTTGAAGCAATGGAAGAGCGTTTTAACGTGTCTGCTGCCGCTGCTGCTGTAGCTGTTGCTGCACCTGCTGCTGCCGCTGCTGCCGTTGAAGAAAAAACAGAATTTGATGTTATAATGTCTAGCTTTGGCGAAAACAAAGTTGGCGTGATCAAAGCTGTTCGAAGCATCACTGGTTTGGGTTTGAAAGAAGCCAAAGACTTGGTTGAAGGTGCACCTTCAACAATTAAAGAAGGCGTTTCTAAAGCAGAAGCTGCTGACATCAAGAAACAACTTGAAGAAGCTGGCGCTACTGCCGAAGTTAAATAAGTCTAGAGTAATGTGTACGAAGACCCGGCCATGTTCGCATGGCTGGGTTTACTTGTTTATATTAATCAATTATACAGAGGAACCACCATGGCCCAAGCAGATGTTAATGCTCAATATTCGCATGCTGAGAAAAAACGCTTTCGCAAGAGCTTTGGTAGTCAAGCTGATAAAATGGAGATACCCAATCTTCTAGAAATTCAGCTGAAATCATATCGAGATTTTTTACAAACTGACTCATCTCCTGATAACCAAAACCATAATGGCTTGCATGCTGCCTTTTCATCCGTATTTCCCATTCAGAGTTTTTCTGGCAATGCACGCTTAGAATATGTTGGTTACAGTTTGGGTGAATCAGCTTTTGACGTTCGTGAATGTAAATTAAGAGGACTAACCTATTCTGCACCTTTACGAGTTAAAATTAGATTAGTTGTGTTAGACAAAGAAGCCTCTGGAGATCCCAAGCCGGTTAAGGATATACGTGAGCAGGATGTCTTTATGGGCGAAATTCCTTTGATGACCGATGTGGGTACATTTGTTGTGAATGGAACAGAGCGTGTTGTGGTGTCTCAGTTGCACCGTTCTCCTGGTGTTATTTTTGAACATGATCGGGGTAAAACTCACTCTTCAGGAAAATTATTATATTCCGCACGCATTATTCCTTATCGTGGCTCTTGGTTGGATTTTGAGTTTGATCCTAAAGACTGCTTGTTTATGCGAATTGACAGACGTAGAAAATTGCCGGTCACTATTTTGTTGCGTTCCTTAGGTTTGAATACCGAAGAAATTTTAGCGCATTTCTTTGATGTGACAGCGTGTCACCTTAAAAACGGTGAGTTTCATATCGATCTGATTCCGGCACGTTTGCGTGGAGAGATTGCTTCGTTTGATATTATTGTGCCAAAAACAGGTGAAGTCATTGTAGAACAGGGTCGTCGGATTACTGCCAGACATATCAAAACCATGGAAAAGAACAATATGAGTGATCTCATTGTTCCCCTGGATTACTTGGTCGGCAAAGTTTTAGCAAAGAATATTATCAATAAAGAGACGGGTGAAATTGTGGGGTTGGCCAATGACGAGGTTAGTGCTGACTTGTTGGAAGCTTTACCTAATTTGGGTATTCATCAATTTGATGTGATTTATACCAATGACTTAGATCACGGTTCATATATTTCTGACACACTTAAAATCGATCCTACTTCTTCACCGCTTGAAGCATTGGTGGAAATTTATAGAATGATGCGTCCTGGTGAGCCACCCACTAAAGAAGCTGCTGAAGCACTATTTAAAAACCTGTTTTTTGCAGAAGAGCGCTATGATTTATCGGCTGTCGGTCGTATGAAGTTTAACCGCCGAGTCGGTCGTAAGACAGACGAGGGTACGGGTACACTGACCAAAGATGACATTCTATCTGTGATCACAACTTTGATCGATATTCGTAACGGTATCGGCATGGTAGATGATATCGATCACTTGGGTAATCGCCGCGTACGTAGTGTTGGCGAAATGACCGAAAATCAGTTTCGTGTCGGTTTAGTCCGTGTTGAACGAGCTGTCAAAGAGCGACTCAGCTTGGCCGAATCTGAAAATTTAATGCCGCAAGATTTGATCAATGCCAAACCTGTATCTGCTGCGATTAAAGAATTTTTTGGATCGAGTCAGTTATCTCAATTTATGGATCAAGTTAACCCGTTGTCTGGTGTGACGCATAAACGCCGCGTATCTGCTTTAGGGCCAGGTGGTTTAACTCGTGAGCGTGCAGGTTTTGAAGTACGTGACGTTCATACCACGCATTACGGCCGTGTATGCCCGATTGAAACACCTGAAGGACCGAATATCGGTCTGATAAATTCTTTGTCAGTGTATGCTCGTACCAATGATTATGGATTTATTGAGACGCCTTGTCGCAAAGTAATCAATGGCTGTGTCACCGACGAGATTGAATATTTGTCTGCGATTGAAGAAGTTGATCAGTATATTGCTCAATGCAGTATTCCAATGGATGAGTCAGGCAAAATCACCTTAGATTTGGTGCCCTGTCGTCATGAAAATGAGTTTTCATTGACCACCCCAGATAAAATTAACTATATGGATGTGTCACCCAAACAGATCGTGTCTGTTGCTGCTTCTTTGATTCCATTCCTTGAGCATGATGATGCGAACCGTGCGTTAATGGGTTCGAACATGCAACGTCAGGCAGTACCTACTTTACGTGCTGAAAAGCCTTTGGTGGGCACGGGGATGGAACGTACCGTAGCGTCCGATTCAGGTGTGTCTGTGGTAGCAAAGCGTGGCGGTATCATTGATTTGGTGGATGCATCGCGTATTGTAGTTCGAGTTAATGATAAAGAAACGGTTGCCGGTGAAACGGGTGTGGATATTTATAATTTGACCAAGTATTTCCGCTCTAATCAGGATACTTGTATCAACCAGATTCCGATCGTTAAAACAGGCGACAAAGTGGTCCGTGGAGATATTTTAGCAGATGGTCCTTGCACCGATATGGGTGAGCTGGCTCTTGGTCAAAACCTTCTGGTGGCGTTCATGCCTTGGAACGGATATAACTTTGAAGATTCCATCTTAATTTCTAAGCGAATTGTAGAAGACGATAGGTTTACGACCATTCATATCGAAGAATTAACCTGTATCGCTCGTGACACGAAATTGGGCGTCGAGGAAATTACAGCTGATATTCCATCTGTATCTGAGTCTGCACTATCAAGCTTAGATGAATCAGGTGTTGTGTACATTGGAGCAGAAGTAGGTGCGGGTGATATTTTGGTGGGCAAAGTGACACCCAAGGGTGAAACTCAATTGACCCCAGAAGAAAAACTCCTGCGCGCAATTTTTGGAGAAAAAGCTTCTGACGTAAAAGATTCTTCTTTACGTGTACCATCAGGCATGAACGGTACTGTGATCGACGTACAAGTGTTTACTCGAGATGGCTTGGAAAAAGATGCCAGAGCCAAGTCTATTGAAGACGAGCATTTGGCACGTGTTAGAAAAGATTTATTGGACGAGCGAAGAATTCGCGAAGAAGACGTTTTCCAACGAGTCTATACTTTACTATTGAACAAAGTTGCAACGGGTGGCCCAAGTAGCCTGAAATCCGGTACTGAAATTACCGAAGCCTATTTGGATAAAGTGCCGCGCGAAAAATGGTTCGATATTCGTTTGAAAGATGAAGATGCTAGCATGCAGTTAGAGCAATCTTCGCGTCAACTTGAGTCTTTAGCGAAAGAAATTGAAAAACGTTTCAACGACAGCCGTAAAAAAATTGTCCAAGGAGATGATTTGGCTCCGGGTGTGTTGAAAATTGTTAAGGTGTACCTTGCAGTGAAGCGTCGTATTCAGCCTGGTGATAAAATGGCTGGACGTCATGGTAACAAAGGGGTTATCTCCATCGTTGTACCTGTAGAAGACATGCCTTACATGGAAGACGGTACACCAGTTGATATCGTGTTGAACCCATTAGGGGTACCTTCGCGAATGAATATTGGACAGGTATTAGAAACGCATCTAGGCCTGGCTGCTAAAGGTCTCGGTAAGAAAATTGAACAAATGATCGATGCGCAGAAGAGTATTGCAGAGCTCAAAGCTTATTTGTCTAAGATTTACAATCATGACGGCACCAAGCGAGTGGATTTAGATAGTTTGTCCGATGAAGAGTTGATGATTTTGGCGCGTAACTTGCGTGCAGGTGTGCCTATGGCCACGCCGGTATTTGATGGTGCGAATGAAGCGGAAATCAAATCTATGTTAGCGTTGGCTGAACTACCTTTAGACGGTAAAACTACTTTAATCGATGGTAGAACCGGAAGACGCTTTGATAATCCAGTGACTGTAGGTTACATGTATATGTTGAAATTGAACCACTTAGTGGATGACAAAATGCATGCTCGTTCTACTGGATCCTATAGTTTGGTTACCCAGCAACCTCTGGGTGGTAAAGCCCAATTTGGTGGACAGCGTTTTGGTGAAATGGAAGTTTGGGCTTTAGAAGCTTACGGCGCGGCTTACACGTTGCAAGAAATGCTTACAGTCAAATCAGACGATGTTGGCGGTAGAACAAAAATCTATAAGAATATTGTTGACGGTGATCATCGTATGGATCCTGGTATGCCTGAATCTTTCAACGTACTGTTGAAAGAAATCAGAGCGTTGGGGATCGATATTGAACTGAATCATGACTAGTAGCATTAGTTTTTGTGAGCAGCCGATTATCGGCTGCTTGGTTAGAATTCTGAGATAGCAATCTGGGTTAGAGTAACATGATCTCCCCAGCATTCTTTGTTAGACCATTTTGGAGGCATTAACGTGGCGATTAACCGTAATTTAGGCAACGAAGCATTGATAAAAGCACCTGTAATGAGTGATTTATTGGGCTTGCTTAAACAACAAGGCCATCATGAAGAATTTGATGCTATTAAGATTGGTTTGGCATCGCCCGAACTGATCCGTTCTTGGTCCTATGGTGAAGTGAAGAAGCCTGAAACCATCAATTATCGTACGTTTAGACCAGAACGAGATGGTTTGTTTTGCGCCAAAACATTCGGCCCTGTGAAAGATTATGAGTGCTTGTGTGGAAAGTACAAGCGCTTAAAACACCGTGGTGTGATTTGTGAAAAATGCGGCGTTGAATTAGCTTTGGCGAAAGTTCGTCGTGAACGTATGGGACATATTGAGTTAGCTAGCCCGGTTGCGCATATCTGGTTTTTGAAATCCTTGCCGTCCCGGATTGGTTTATTGTTAGACATGACATTGCGTGATATTGAGCGCGTGCTTTATTTTGAAGCATTTGTAGTGGTTGATCCTGGCATGACTGAGTTGGAGCGCGGACAACTCTTGAATGACGAAGTCTATTTAGATGCGATTGAACAGTACGGTGATGATTTTGATGCGCGTATGGGTGCAGAAGCGATTCGTGATTTATTACGTCAAATAGATTTAGAAGAAGAAATCAAATCGTTACGTGAAGAGTTGCCTACAACCAATTCTGAAACCAAAATTAAGAAAATCACAAAGCGTTTGAAATTATTAGAAGCTTTCTTCGAATCTGGCAACAAGCCTGAATGGATGATCATGAATGTCCTACCTGTGCTGCCACCAGATTTGCGTCCTTTGGTACCGTTAGACGGTGGCCGTTTTGCAACATCTGATTTGAATGATCTGTACCGACGTGTGATTAACCGAAACAATCGCCTTAAACGTTTATTGGATTTATCTGCACCTGATATTATTGTGCGAAATGAAAAACGTATGTTACAAGAATCTGTAGATGCGTTATTAGACAATGGTCGTCGTGGACGTGCTATTACCGGTACGAACAAGCGTCCATTGAAATCTTTGGCAGATATGATCAAGGGTAAGCAAGGTCGGTTCCGTCAGAATTTACTAGGTAAGCGGGTAGATTATTCCGGACGTTCCGTTATCGTTGTTGGTCCAACATTACGATTGCATCAGTGTGGTTTGCCTAAGAAAATGGCTTTAGAATTATTTAAGCCTTTTATTTTCAGTAAATTGGAGTTTCGTGGTTTAGCAACAACCATCAAAGCTGCTAAGAAAATGGTTGATCGTGAAGAAGCGGTGGTATGGGACGTGCTAGAAGAAGTGATTCGAGAGCATCCTGTGTTACTCAACCGCGCACCTACGCTACATCGACTAGGTATTCAGGCATTTGAACCAGTATTGATCGAAGGCAAGGCAATTCAGTTGCATCCTTTAGTTTGTACAGCCTACAACGCCGACTTTGACGGTGACCAAATGGCGGTACATATTCCATTGACGATCGAAGCGCAATTAGAAGCGCGCTCGTTGATGATGTCTACCAACAATATTTTGTCACCTGCTAGTGGCGAACCCATTATCGTTCCGAGTCAGGACGTGGTTTTGGGTTTGTATTATTTGACGCGTCATCGCGTAGGTGCCAAGGGTGAAGGTAAAGTATTTGGTAGCACTCAAGATGCGCAAAATGCGTACGAAGCAGATGTGATTGATATTCATGCGAAAGTTAAAATTCGTATGCCTGCTGATACCTCAGAACATCCATTAGGCTATGAGTTGGTCGAAACAACGGTAGGTCGAGCTATTTTGTCTGACATTTTACCTAAAGGTATGCCGTTCTCTCAAATCAACAAAGCCATGACCAAAAAAACCATTTCTAAGGTTCTCGATCATTGCTATCGAACTTTTGGATTAAAAGAAACAGTTATTTTTGCCGATCATTTGATGTATACCGGATTTAAATATGCAACGCGTGCTGGTGCTTCCATTGGTATTGAAGACATGGAAATTCCTCATGATAAAGCTGCTATCATTGAACAAGCTGACAATGAAGTTCGTGAAATTGAGTCACAGTTCCGTTCTGGTTTGGTCACAAATGGTGAGCGATACAATAAAGTTATCGATATTTGGTCGCGTACCAGTGAAATGGTGGCAAAATCGATGATGGCCAATATTGCTACAGAAGATTATACGGATGCTGAAGGCGTCGTATCCCAGCAAGACTCATTCAACCCTATCTTTATGATGGCTGATTCGGGTGCGAGGGGTTCTGCTGCGCAGATTCGCCAGTTAGCGGGGATGCGGGGTCTGATGTCCGCGCCGGATGGTTCGATCATTGAAACACCGATTACAGCTAACTTCCGCGAAGGTTTGAACGTATTCCAGTACTTTATTTCGACCCACGGTGCGCGTAAAGGTTTGGCAGATACGGCGTTAAAAACAGCAAACTCCGGTTATTTGACTCGACGTTTGGTGGATGTGGCGCAGGATGTTGTGATCACCGAATTGGATTGCGGCACCGAGAATGGTGTGTTGATGCAGCCATTGATTGAGGGTGGAGACATTGTTGAGCCGTTGCAAGAGCGTGTGTTAGGTCGTGTAGTTGCACAAGATGTATACATTCCTAATCAAAATGATCCGATTGTCACAGCGGGTACCTTATTAGACGAAGCGTGGGTGGAACAATTAGAAAAGCTAGGTGTCGATCAAATTCTAGTGCGCTCACCTATCTCTTGTGAAACACGTTTTGGATTATGCGCAAAATGTTATGGTCGTGATTTGGCTCGTGGACATTTGGTGAATACCGGGGAAGCAGTGGGAATTATTGCGGCACAATCCATCGGAGAGCCAGGTACCCAGTTGACCATGCGTACGTTCCATATTGGAGGCGCGGCATCTCGATCAACTGCAGCCAATAACATTCAAATCAAGAACAAAGGTATGATTCGCCTGCATAACATCAAAACGGTTAAGCATGATAACAATAATTTGGTGGCCGTATCGCGTTCGGGTGAAGTAACGATTCTGGACGAATTTGGACGTGAACGTGAGAGATACAAATTACCTTACGGCGCTGTGTTATCTGTACAAGATCACTCATCGGTCGAAGCAGGTCAGGTCATAGCCACTTGGGATCCGCATACGCATCCCGTTATTTCTGAGGTAAGTGGTCAGCTCAAATTTGTAGATTTGGTAGAAGGCATTACCATGAATCGGCAAACCGACGAATTGACCGGATTAAGCAATATCGTAGTGATCGATGCTAAGCAACGTTCTAGTTTAGCAGGCCGAGATATGCGTCCGATGGTAAAATTAGTTTCGGACAAAGGTGAAGATATCTTCATAGCCGGTACCAATGTTTCTGCGCAATATTATTTGCCTGTAGACGCCATCATTAATTTTGAAGATGGTCAAAAAGTAGGCGTAGGTGACGTGATTGCACGTATTCCTCAAGAACGAACCAAGACTCGTGATATTACCGGAGGTTTGCCACGGGTTGCCGATTTGTTCGAAGCTAGAAAACCCAAGGATTCTGCAGTGATGGCAGAAATTTCAGGGGTCATCAATTTTGGTAAAGAAACCAAAGGTAAACGTCGCTTGATGATCACGGAATCTGAGCAAGTATCTCATGAAGAATTGATTCCAAAATGGCGTAATATTTCAGTGTTTGAAGGTGAGCACGTTGCACGCGGTGAAGTCGTCGCGGATGGTCCACCAAATCCACATGACATTTTGCGTTTGTTAGGCGTTGGTGCTTTGGCCAATTATATTGTAAATGAAGTGCAAGATGTTTATCGTTTGCAAGGCGTAAAAATCAACGATAAGCACATTGAAACTATTGTGCGTCAAATGTTACGTAAACGAGTGATTACCTTTGTAGGTGATTCTAAGTTCTTGTTGGGTGAGCATATTGAAGAAACCGTTTTGCTTCAGGAAAATGACAGATTAACCGCCGAGAATAAACTGGTTGCTCGTGGTACGCCTATTTTACTAGGTATCACCAAAGCATCTTTGGCGACTGAGTCTTTTATTTCTGCAGCATCATTCCAGGAAACAACTCGGGTTCTGACTGAAGCGGCAGTAGGTGGTAAAATTGACGAACTTCGTGGCTTAAAAGAAAATGTCATGGTAGGTCGTCTCATCCCTGCGGGAACAGGTTACACGTATCATCAAGCTCGTAAAGCAAAACGTGCCCGTATGGCTGAGATCGAAAATGGTTCTCATAAAATTACAGCAAGTGATGTCCAGCATGCCTTAAGCGAAGCATTGAATGCTGATAATCATCCCAATAAAGAGTAATTTGAGTCCCTGATCCTCTGGGGCTATTCTGAATCAAGTCACGGTCATTCCCGCCTGCGCGGGGATGACATCTCCAAAGAACCATACCTTATGCGTATGTCCCTATTACCCTGTGCAATTTACAGCATTAAAGCGGTCTTCTTAGGCATGAGCCTGGATACTTTTGATCGTACGGACCCATCGTGCGCAAATGATCGAAATAACACCACTGTAACAGCTGTGAAGCAGAACGTTAAAAAAAAATTAAAAAAATAGTTGACACTTCAATTCAGATCCGTAGAATACGCCCTACGCCTAAGGGGCGAGCTGATTAAAAATAAAGAGA
>CAZVEH010000049.1:0-17907 GCA_964625775.1 uncultured Legionella sp.
GCCACACGACAGGAGATCCCTCGCTGCGCTCGGGATGACGTGGGGAGTTACTAGTTGAGCCACAAATGACTAATAAATATACATTAAATGGTTTGTTATGGTACAATAAAGCACCTGGTTGTTTGATGGCTGATTGGCGTATAAAGGCTGTGCCAATAAGAGAGGCTTATGTTTGCTTTAAGACGTGTTGATCATTCATCTTCTGAAACCATACTTCCCGCGGGCAATCAACATCCGTATTATGGACAGCCCCATGGTTTGTCTAGCTTTAACTCTGGACATGAAACATCACTATCGCAAAACGCAGAAGAGAATCTGGGTTTTTTAGATGTTTTTTTTGAGCAATTGATTGAACACAACCCAGATCAAACATCTAGTACACCTAATGCATTACTTATTAGATTTTATAATCAATTAAAAAACAACCAATTTGAAGCTGCGATTCAAACTATAAAAGATAATCCTCATTGTTTACAGCAGATGCATCACCTATTGCCGATGACTCAGTTGACACAATTTTTTTTGTTTTTATTAAGAAAAAAATTAGTCCTGATCATTCAACCCATGTGGGAAAGCAATACCCTACTCGCATCGTATTTTAGTGGCAAACCGATTCAAATACAGCTCCCCAATGCAGCAAGAATTATCGAGACTAAAACCTATGAACTCACCCTACAGGAGTTAATTGCAAACTTTACCGTTGCTTTGGACAGTCAATATCATCCTGTTATCCAAGCTATGTGGGAGGGCAATACATTACTCGCATCGTATTTTAGTGGTAAAGAAGTTGAAGTAGCCCGGTTCACCGATGTAGAAGGACCCCAAGCAACGGAAAAGTGGCAACTGAACATGCTGCAATTGATTGCTAATTTTAAAGCTGCCCTGAACTGTAAAAATCTTATTGTCATCCAATCGATGTGGAAGAAAGATACACTACTCGCCTCGTATTTTAGTGGCAAACCAATTAAAATTCAGGGTACCGATGCAGGGGGACGACTGCAAACTCAAAGCCACCAACTCACCACACCTGAGTTAATTGCTAATTTAAAATCGGCCTTAGTCATTAAACATCCCGCACTCATCAGGTCCATCTGGGACAACAATCCGCTAGTCGCAGCTTATTTTAGTGGCCAACCGATTCAAGTAAAACGCCTCAATGGGCAAGGGATTATCCAAACTCAACCCTACCAAATCACTCTACAGGAATTAGTTGCTAATTTTAACGCCGCTTTGGCCAGTCAATATCTTGATATCATCAAATGCCTATGGGACAACAATCCACAACTCGTGGCCTATTTTAGTGGCAAACCGATTCAAGTAAACCACCCCAATGCACAAGGAATTATCCAGCCTCAAACCCCCAAACTCACCATGCCAGAGTTAATTGCTAACTTTAACGCCGCTTTGGCCGGCCACTATCCTGCTGTGGTCAAATCCCTCTGGGACAACAACCCACAACTCGCAGACTATTTTAGTGGCGAAGCGATTCAAGTAAATCTCCTCATCGCACAAGGAATTATGCAACCTCAAACCTGCAAACTCACCATGCCAGAGTTATTTGCTAATTTTAAGGCGGCATTGGCCGGTGAATATCCTGAGGTCATCAACGCCATTTGGGGGCGAAATAGACTCTTCACATTCTATTTCAGTGGTAACCCAATTCCAGTGCAGCTCGTCAATCCGCAAGGAATGATCCAGACTGAAATTTGGCAACTCACCATGCCGGAGTTAATTGCTAATTTTAACGCCGCTTTGGCCAGTAGATATCTTGTTGTCATCGAAGGCATGTGGCACACCAATCCGGTAGTGGCAGCCTATTTTAGTGGCCAACCGATTCAAATAAAATCACCCAATGCACAAGGAATTATCCAGACTCAAACTTGGCAACTCCCCATGCCGGAATTACTTGCTAATTTTAACACCGCTTTGGCCGTTCATTCTGTCGTTGTCATTCAATCCATGTGGAATTGTAACAACTCACCGTTACAAGTTGCCATAAAAACACTTGATGATTCGGCGTTAACAACATTAATAGAAAATGTGTTAGCGAACATCCATCATCTAAAAGATGAATTCACCCGGGTTTTTCTAGACTCTATTTCAAACCAGCTGATATTAGAAACCTGTTTAAATAAAAAAAATAAAAAAAAACCAAACAATCGTATCACAACTCAAATTGGCTTTTTGAATGCACGGTTAGCATCTATCGCGTCTGCTGCCGCAATCTCCTCCAGCAGTAATACTGTACAACAAGATGCTTTAATTGTTGAGACCGAAGAAGCTGCACCTATCGCAAAAAATATAGCTTTACCTTTTGCAGTAAGTTGGGAAAATGATGATGAATTACAAGCTATGATAAATTGGGAAAATGAGAATGAATTACCGGCTACAAATGATGAATTACCAGCCACAATAAATGGCGAAGAAATTGATGATGAATTAGAAGCTATATTAGATTGGGAAAATGATGATGAATTAGAAGAACTTCTAGAGAGTATCCATGATGATGAACATGGAATAACATCATCTTCCAGCGCCCTTCCCCTGATTGCAAATAGTATGTTTACACAATCAACCCACGATCATGCACAAAAAGACCGTAAGCGTTTAAGAGGTGAAGAAATGCCTCCTAACGGTCCGAGCAAGCTTCAAAAAAATTAAAGGAGTAGATTCCAAAACTGGCATTCACAGGACTGACGCAAAACACAGGGTGAGATCACGTCTGAATGAATATGAGTCTACTCTTCGTCTTTGCGAACAAAGTGAAGCAATCCAGATCGATTCTCAATTGAAATACCGATCTGGATTGCTTCGCTATCGCTCGCAAAGACGATGTATTGCTTTAAGTGATACAAATTAATTCACTCATGCGGTTGCCCTGACGCAAAGCCTAGTGGTCGGGCAACTTTTGGTTTAAGGTGGCCTAATTCAAAACACCCCACTTAGTCTAAAAATAAACTATAATGATATATATCAACCCAAAAAGAGGGCTCCATGATCATACGTGTGTTTATATGTGCAGTAAGTCTCATCTTAACTTGTAGTACCTACGCCTGGGTTGCTGAACGCGGTTATGCTCACCGTGGTGGAGACTATTACAACAACGGTTGGGCCGCTCATGGCGTGGTCATTGGCGTACCTGAAGGGGCTTATTATGGCTATGGATGTTCGATCATTCAAAGTTGTGGTGAGAATGGCTGCGCTAATCGCCGCGTTTGTAGGTAATCTTTACCGCACTAACGCAAAACCTCAAGATCGGTGCTTAGCGAGGGGATCGAGGTTTTGCGTTAGTCGTGCTTAAAAACTCGCGACAGCAAGCAGACCAGTCTATGAACTGAGTGGAACCCCTAACACATTCCCATCAAATCATCGTCTCAGACTCGAAAACACAGCAAAATTATGGTATCATTGACGATAGTTTTAAAGCGTATCGCCACCGAGGGCCAGGCATGAGTGCTGAAATGACAACGACCTATGATTCCACCAATATTAAAGTCTTAAAAGGCTTAGATGCGGTCAGAAAAAGACCTGGTATGTATATTGGCGATACAGATGATGGTACTGGTTTACACCATATGGTCTTTGAAGTGGTTGATAATGCCATTGACGAAGCATTGGCTGGACATTGTTCTGAGATCAACGTCGTCATTCATGCAGATGAATCCATTACCGTGAATGACGATGGTCGCGGTATTCCTGTAGACATCCACCAAGAAGAGGGTCGTTCTGCTGCAGAAGTCATCATGACTATCTTGCATGCTGGTGGTAAATTTGATGACAACTCTTATAAAGTCTCAGGCGGATTACATGGGGTAGGCGTCTCCGTGGTGAATGCCTTGTCAGAATCATTACATTTGGTCGTGCGCCGCGAAGGCAAAATTCATGAACAACATTATCAACACGGCGAGCCCCAGGCACCCCTAGCTGTGACCGGGTCTAGTGACACCACGGGTACTCAAATTTGGTTCAAACCCAGTGCAAACACCTTTACTCATATTGAATTTTCGTATGATATTTTGGCACGTCGTTTACGTGAGCTGTCTTTTTTGAACTCAGGGGTTCGTATTCATTTAAAAGATGAGCGCACCGATAAGTCTGACATCTTTTGTTACGAAGGTGGTATCACAGCGTTTGTCGAATATTTAAACCGCAACAAAACTCCTATTTTTCCAAATGTTTTCTCCATGCAAACCGAAAAAGACAATATTGGTATCGAACTGTCCATGCAGTGGAATGATACCTATCAAGAAAACCTTTTATGTTTCACCAATAATATCCCACAACGTGATGGCGGTACTCATTTAGCGGGATTTCGTTCTGCATTGACCCGAACACTAAATAATTATATCGAACAAGAGGGGTTTGCTAAAAAAGCCAAAGTTGCGACCACTGGCGACGATGCGCGTGAAGGATTAACGGTTGTTTTATCTGTTAAAGTACCTGATCCTAAATTTTCATCACAAACCAAAGATAAACTCGTATCATCAGAAGTCAAAGCCGCTGTTGAGTCTGCAGTCGCTGATAAATTTCATGATTTCTTATTAGAAAACCCTGCAGTCGCTAAAATCATTGTGGGCAAAATGATTGATGCAGCCAGAGCACGAGAAGCTGCGCGTCGCGCTCGGGATTTGACCCGCCGTAAAGGCGCGCTCGACATTGCTGGGCTGCCGGGCAAATTGGCCGATTGCCAAGAAAAAGACCCCGCTTTATCAGAGCTTTATATCGTAGAGGGAGATTCTGCGGGTGGTTCGGCTAAGCAAGGACGTGACCGTAAATATCAGGCGATTTTACCGCTTAAGGGTAAAATTCTAAACGTCGAAAAAGCACGTTTTGATAAAATGCTTTCCTCTCAGGAAGTAGCAACCTTGATCACCGCCCTGGGCTGCGGCATTGGTCCTGATGAATATGATCCCGACAAAACCCGATATCATCGCATCATCATCATGACCGACGCGGACGTCGATGGTGCCCACATTCGCACTTTGCTATTGACGTTCTTTTATCGACAAACGCCAGAGTTGATCACACGGGGTTATATTTATATTGCTCAGCCCCCTCTCTACAAGGTTAAACAAGGAAAACAAGAACAATACGTCAAAGATGACGATGCTTTATTTGAATTCCTCACTTTAAGTGCCCTGGATGGCGCGGCTTTTTATCCATCCAAAGATGCACCCGCTATTTCTGCAATGGCTTTGAGCCAAAAAGTAGCTCAGTTTCGCCGCTTAGAACAATTGATTCAGCGATACGCTCGACGCTATCATCATGACTTATTAAAACAAATCATTCATTTACCTCTGTTAGAGAGCCAGCATTTCCAGAATCACGAGCATATGCAGCAGTGGGCAACGCAATTACAAACATACCTCAACCAATTGGATTTAAAAACCCAAGAGTTTATAGTAAATTTGGTCACCAACCCCGAAAATGAAACACATCTGCCCAGGATCATTGTGCGGCAACATGGCAGCGATCACCCGATTGTCCTCAATAAAGAATTTTTATTGTCTAAGGACTATCAGGAAATGCATACCATCAATACTGACCTTGTGGCTCTGGTAGAGGAAGGCGCATGGATACAGCGTGGCGAGAAAAAGCAAGTCATGACATCTTTTGAGCAAGGATTAATATGGCTTATGTCAGAAGCAAAGCGTGGGCAGACCATACAACGCTACAAGGGCTTGGGTGAAATGAACCCTGAACAACTATGGGAAACAACCATGGATCCCAATGTACGTCGTATGCTTCAAGTCACTATTGAAGACGCAGTATCTGCTGATGAAATATTTACCACTTTAATGGGCGATCAGGTTGAACCGCGTCGCGAATTTATTGAAAACAATGCGCTCGAAGCAGAAAATATTGATATTTAACCTTATGATGCGGAGTTTCAATGCATAAATTATGGCTGTCAGGCGTATTCTTTCTATCGGCACTCTTATCAGGTTTTGCGACTGCAAGTAGTGCCTATGGGGTTCATGAAGATCATCCTTATGAATATAGCATCAAAAAAGATATTTATAAGCTGTATGAGATTTATCAAATCAACTCGCCGCGCAAAGATACTTATGCTGGGTCGGTCAAAAAGAGTCCATTTCGCCTACGCAGAACCTATGATTTATCTAACCAGGCTGGCTGGCAAGCCACCGGAGTCATACCCATTATTTCGTCCGGAAGCTTATACAACTGGGCCAAAGATATTGATATTTATGATACACGTGGTGTAAAAATTGGTTTTATTGATGGTAATCTTGCAACCTTTGAAGCAGCAAAATTTGATTTTTACGAGTATGATGCCGCAGGCAATGCTCTTAAAATTGGTACAGCATACTCCAATGCACAGTTTGATCGGTTTGTCGTATTTGGTGCCACAAATGATCCGCGTCCAATCGCCGAAATCAATCGCCATCTTAGCGAAAAAACCTGGACCGTCACAGTGCATTATCCTGAAATGATCGATGATCGTATCATCCGAATTTTCTCAGCTTTTGCCATCGATTACGAAGATCAATTTTTAAAACCAACATCATGCGTAAATTGCACGATTTTATGATCTAGGAAATGTATCCCGTAGTAGCCACAACATGTCACCACAATTTTGCTTGGGATTAAAAAAATCAGCGTGCCCAAAAGGTATGAACTAAACTTGATACGAGTTAACCCCAGGCCATAATTCACTAAATTATAAGGAATGAAGGGTGTCAATCTTAGTAGAGCCACAGATTGCCACCCTTTGCGTTCGATCTGCGTTACCAGTTTCTGAATTCGCATGTTTGCACCCAGTGTATACGCATCAGTCCGCAAGTACCGACTGATACAAAACCCACACATAGCACCCAAGGTTGCACCCGACACATTCATAAACACACCCATCACAGGCCCAAACAAAGCCCCGCCTGCAAGCACCAAGAACGTAGTAGGCAAACAAAAAACGCTCATGAAACAATAAAGCAATAAAAATCCTAAAGGCATAAACATCCCAAGCAAGGCGAGCTTAGCCAGCATAAACTGCAGGTGATGCGCGAAAACAAAAAAAATTGCCGTAAAAAAAATAACCGCCAATAACCAACGAGCTTTTGTGAGACGCACACTCATGACATCAATAATTTTGCTGGGCATCAAAGTGCGAAGGAATAACATCGGCTTTATCAACAGTGAACTCCTGGTATTAAGGGGTATTGCTATACAAAGCAGCGTCGTCGCAAGCAATACAATTGGTGTGCTAAATCTATCGCCACCCTTGAGGATAACGACACATTATAAAAACGAATCCGCTATTGAATAAATCATAAAACGTGATATCTTTAGCCGCAATTAGAAAAAAGACCCTATATTTGCATTAAGTGTTAAATTATTATATAATTTGTCGACAAAGTAGCGACAGTGCCAATCACTATCTACTTTATCCTGACACTGGAATTATAAGCTGATTCCAGATCATTGAGTAGATTTTTATAACAGGAGTTTTATTGTGTTTGCTCGACGCGGTTTTGCTATTGCTGCCACTCATCTCGGTTTGTTCTCAGTCGCTCGGTCATACTGCGATTCTAAACAGAATAAAAACCATTCACTGAATGACATCATTCCACCCTTTAAATCTAATTTAAAAGGCCATTTTGTTAATGAAGCAACATGCATTAACTGGGCCATGGAATGCACGCAAGATTATCAAAAGCTAGGCTATGGTCCTATTAACTTTTTAACAATCGTCGCTTTTTTAAGATTATTAGGCGCTGAAGAAATTTCTCTTGCGCAAATAAGTTATAACATACTTACAAGAAAAGCCTACGTGAATGAGCTGCCAGTCCTCCCAGAAAAAATTGAGCCCATATTAATAACCCAGGTACCTCAAGCATTTCTTTCTATTAAAGAGTTACACAATCCTCCTAACACCGGCATAAAATACCGCCAGGCAAATATGGAACAGGCTTTGCTTCATATTCTGCCTAGTATGGTACATCAAGCCACCCTAGAGTTCGATCAAGGGGCTATTTCAAAGTTGTACCAAACCGTATCAAACCTATCTGATAATGATATCAAAGATTTTGTGACGCATTTCATGCCCAATCAAAATGCGGGTTTACAAGCTGATTTAACTCAACGATTAAAAATGGCAAGAGAAGCCTGCACAAGATACTGCGCCACTCAACAACCGCAAAGCACGTGCCTAAACCACACTGCGGCCATCACTCTCAAATAGCGGCAATTGACATCATTTGGTGTTTATATCAGGGTAACCGCATGAGTGAATTAATTTTTATCACCTAAAGCAATGCATCGTCTTTGCGAGCTATAGCGAAGCAATCCAGATCGGTATTTCAATTGAGAATTGATCTGGATTGCTTCACTTCGTTCGCAAAGACGTAGATTAGATTAATATTCATTCAGACGTGATCTCACCCTGGTGTTTATATGCGCGTTTAAACAAAAACGCCAGATATCTTCTATACTTATCAAACTATAGGAGAAAATATGTTCTTTAAACCTAGGCCTACTTGCATAGCCTTGCGGTATGCGGCAAGGCTTTCCAGTGATACTCGGTCACGGTTCAAAGTAGAAGGGCCTCACCTACTCAATGATCCGGCTATGCTGGCAAAAATTGCTGGAATATTTGCTTGTACGCTGATACCCACAATGGGTATGTTTTTTTTTCTCAAACAAAAGCAAAATTATAAAGTAATAGCTGCTTCAGCGCCCACGCATCTTAAAGACAAAAACAATCCGAATCGTCCCATTATCGAAGGCAGCGAATTAGAGCCCTTTGGCGAAAACGCTGGTATTCACGGGCGCTCAAATCCGAAAAAAAAACTACACAAATCTACAGGTCTCATAGGATTTTTGAAAACATCCTCAGAAGGCAGAGAGGGCTTGTTGAATGAGTTAATGTATCATCGACTGGCTGAAAAAATATTTGGTGACTTACATCCCAAGGTTAAACTGGTTGAAAATAAAATAGAAGATACCGACCTTTCTGAATACGATCTTTATATTGAAAGCATTGGCTCTAATGTGGATTTAAAAACCTATGCCGAGGGCCAAACAGCGGCTCAAAATTCGCATGAGGTTTTACCGCAATTAATCATTGAAAATTTGGGGCGCGCAGTAGCCTTTGCTGTGTTAATTCGGTCTAGCGACTCCTATATGAAAAATCATATCATTAAAACAGAACATGAGTTAACAGCATATCCTATTGATTTTGAGTTAATTGACCCCAGCAAACCTATTTTGTTTGTTGATTTTACAATGGCCCCTAATTTAGCCGCCAATAATTTGATTAAAAAAGGCGGCATTATGGATTACCAAACGGTCGGCTCTCTTAATCAGCTGGAACAAAAAAGAATCCGTGCTGGCGGAGATACAGAAGCGGGCACTGGCCATAAAAAATATGGCAACTTAATTTATGAGTTACTTGAGCGCTCTTGCTTGCGTGATATCGAAAATGGGCAAATTCTTGATATGTATCGAAATATTTCCGTAATTGAGGATAGCGACATTGATGATATTGTTGACGATTTTAGTTTTTTTATGACTGCAAAAGAAAAATTATTTTATAAAGAAAGCTTGCGCGAAATAGTGAGCACAACTAGGGAATATGTCTCCGCGCTCGATAATCATAGGCCTCAACCAAAATAACACGCAAAAAAACTCAAGTATTATGCAATATTGTCGATATTCTACCATATAGAGAGGCAGTTAGAATAATAGGAGACAATAATGCCGCTAGATCACAGATTACAAGATACTTTTCTTGCCCAGTTAAAAAATGATGCCGCACCTGTATCTATCTTTTTAATCAATGGCATAAAATTGCATGGTGTTGTGGATGACTATGATGAGCATGTCATCATGTTAAAGTCTACGACAACACAAATGATTTTCAAACATGCTATTTCTACGGTTGTCCCAGGTCGTCCCGCATAAAAAGCGAGATCATTGAGTAGAAAGGGTCAATCAGTGTGTCGCCAATTGACCCAGTGGAATGACACATAGCAAGTCCAACCTCGCGTCGCTACTATCGCATATTTGGGGTATTCTTGCAAGTCCATGAAAAGGCATCCCGCTTTTTTACCTAGCAACAATGCCCATTTAAGAGCATGTTTTCTCCAGAAGCAGTTGACATAATTAGCCCTTTTAGTTAAGGTAGCCTCTCTAATGCCGAGGTGGTGGAATTGGTAGACACGCTAGCTTCAGGTGCTAGTGGAGGAAACTCCGTGGAGGTTCGAGTCCTCTTCTCGGTACCATTGAGTACGTATGTCATAGCTCTCAATGATCAGAAAAAACGTAATACATTGATTTTTAATGTAAATAATACAGACGCTTCGTCTCAAATCTTCCTCAACTCTGCGTTATTTCGTAAGAACTTTTGCAACCATTGAGCAACTATAGCCCAATGGTTTAGTGCGCGCTAGAGCCAAAATAATTTCACATGATTATGTTGAGGGCTAGCCCCATTGCTAAGCGTCAAATACACCCTTGATCATTTGCTGAATATATTCGATCATGAATCATCTCATGGGCAAAAGGATTTGCGGTGAACCATCAAATAACCCCACCAAACCGAGCGTGGTATTTTTTGCTCTGTTATTGCGCTTATAGCGCATACACCCTGGATTTCGTCATTCGAAAAGCCCTACAACCTCAACTTATGGAATTGTATCATTTAAGCGCAACGGAACTTGCATCCCATTACCATATCGTCTATTGGGGTTTGATAGCGGGTACCATTGTATTTGGTTGCTTGGTGGATATGCTCAATTATCGTACCTGTTTCATTTTGATTTGGATGTGCCAAATTCTAGGTCTCGTGAAGTTATTAGCATTCTCTCCCATCATCCACTCGACTTCCATGATCCATCAATTCAAGGCAGGGATGTTCTTAATGGGCTTGGCTGAGGGCGGTATTTTTGCATTAATTCATCCCCTTATTGCCTTGATATTCCATGTTCCTGGCCAAAGTAAAGTAAAAATAATGGCTTACTTACACACCAACTGGCCTTTATTCACAGTAATTGGTGTTTTATTCGAGCAAACTCTCCAACATTATCATCTAGACTGGTATTTGAATATCTACGTTATTCTTATTTTTCCTTGTTTATATCTTGTCTTAGCCTTATTTTTACCATTACCAACCCATTCATTTAAACATCGTACGCCTCTCTCTTCTCGTATCAAATCGACCTTACGCCCAGGATATTTTCTATTGTTTTTTTGTATGCTTTTTTCCACCACCATTGAGCATAGCCCACAAGTCTGGATTAAGAATGTGATAGAATCAAATTTAGAGATAAACGGCATCAACAGCTTGTTTTTTCTGATTTATGGATCTAGTTTGCAATTTATTTGTCGGATATATGCAGGCTCGATTGCACAAAGAATCTCGCCACCTGCATTGCTAGCCCTTGCATCCATGCTATGCGCTTTTAGTTTATATTTGCTCGGTATGTCTTATCATGGGTTGTGGTCTATCCTCCCCGCGGGTATTTTTGCAACCAGTGTTGCCTTGTATTGGCCAATCTATATTGCTATTGTGGCTGATCGTTATCCATTGTCTGGGGGGGTTGGTATGGGCTTAATGAATAGCGCCGGGTTTCTTTCTATGATATTGACCGTTCCAACCGTAGCTCAATTATCTCAGTCACAGGGCTTGAGCGGCGCTTTCTTAATTTTAGCTTGGTACAGCATACTCACCTTAATTTTGTTATCTGCTGTGTACGCTTTTTTCAGATCGCAAGGCGGATACAAAGTGTTTTCTTTCTCCGAACGTTCTTTATGAGGACGCTTTTTTATGCCCTAAAGCTTGACCTAATTGGATGGCATCACCTGCTTTGAGATGCTCCAGCCATTCCAAACGCTGAGCATTTTCAAACAATAACACCACAGTTGAGCCTAATTTGAAATAACCCATTTCCATGGCTTTACCAAGAACAATAGCAGCATGTTCTGGATCTTCAACATAACGCACTCGGCGTAGGGATGAGCCCCTGATCAGATCACCCTGCCATGCTGTGCCAATGCTCCCCACAATCGCAGCACCTACCAAGACCATAGCCATTAGGCCAAATTCTGTTGAGAATATAGCAACCATTCTTTCATTTCTAGCAAACAAATCAGGTACCACTCGAACCGTGGTGGGTTGTACCGAAAACAATGATCCTGGCACATAAATCATTTCTTGTAATTGGCCTTCTACGGGCATATGCACGCGGTGATAATCTTTGGGGGACAAATACAGCGTCGCAAAGCATCCTGTTTGAAACCTTGCAGCCAGTGACTCATCCCCACCCAGTAATGCCGAGACTGAATAATAATGATTTTTGGCCTGTAAGACTTGTCCATGAGATAAATAGCCAATTTCACTGATACAACCATCCACAGGAGAAATGATATCAGTATGAGCAACAGGGCGGGCGTCCGGCTTCAATTTTCGAATAAAAAATTCGTTAAACGAAGCATAATTTAATGGGTTTGGTTCTAAAGCTTCAGCCATATTGACCTGATATTTCGTCACAAAATCTTGAATCAGATAATTTTTAATTCTAGACACTCGAATATTGGCCATAAATCCGGCAAATTTATTCAAAGCACGTTTGGGAATCAAATATTGCGGTAAGGTTTTTAGATAATCAGAGATCATAAATCAATTCAATAAAAGGTAAGATTTTACTTGGCAAAACAGTATTTGACCAGCTATTTATCACCGTCGTTGGTGGCCCCTAGTAAATCGATCATTTGCAGTATAAAATCTCCTTTTATGTATACCACCAAGGAGCGTGTATGAGCGCATTTATTAAAGTTGTAAGTGACAGTAGTTTTGAGCAAGATGTTATTTCTGCCAGCAAGCCTGTTTTAGTTGATTTTTGGGCCGAATGGTGTGGACCGTGTCGCGCTTTGGGGCCTATTTTTGAAGAAGTATCTAATAGCCATCATGAACAAATTGGATTTGCAAAGATCAACATAGACGAAAACCCAGAAACTCCATCAAAGTATGGTGTGATGAGTATTCCTACTCTTATTCTATTTAAAAACGGTCAAGTCGAAGCCATGAAAATGGGATTGCTGTCTAAATCTCAGTTGATTGCATTTATTGATAGTAATCTCTGATTGAATCCTTTCATCATTATAGCCAACGGACCTTTTCTGGATCCGGATATCATTCGCGAAGCCATCCAAAACAGACAAATCATCGCGTTGGATGGTGCCGCCGATAAATTATTGGCCATCAATATCAAACCCGACGTCATTTTGGGTGACTTTGATTCTATTCATCCACAAACTCAAGCCTATTGGGGCATCACCCAGACATTCATTGCTATGTCAGAGTATGCCAAGCCCTACATGGGGCATCATGGTGTTAAGATTGTACCGGCCAAAGATCAATCCACAACCGATTTGGTGAAAGCCATTCAGTATTGTGATCAAGAACAAGCACAGGACATCAGCATCATTTGTGCCACAGGCGGGCGAGAAGACCATCACGAAGCCAGCAAACAAGCGCTTCAAACTGAGTATCGCGCCAATCGACCGATCATTCTTCATAGCGAACAACAAACCTTACGCTGGGCAGAAAATGAGACAGTGACGTTACAAGGCGAAGAGGGAGATCATTGCGGCTTTGTAGCCCATGGAGCAGGCCATGGACATTCGATAGGGCTACTGTATCCTTGCCATCACATTCCAGTCAGTTTATGCAATCGCCTGAGTCAATGCGACGCACAAATTACCATCAAAGGCGGGGCTTTGCTGATGATGCCCCCACAATTGCGCTCCCAACGCAAACACATGCGAGTAACCGAATCGTTGTTGCTACAACGCTTAGCCGACATTAAAGTCTTGTCCCAGCCATAGCAACTGGTTTTTAAGCAGGCCCGATTGATCCTTTTTGTTCGGATTCAAATGCATTTTCTGCAGGTTTTCTTGTCAAAAAAACAAAACGCTCCACGTCGTTACCCAGTTCATCCCGCATCAATTGCTTGATCATGAACCGACCTTTTTCATGCCTCACATTATTCTGCGTGACCTGAACAAGCTCGGGTGTACTCGGATCCCAATAGGCAAATTGCACTTTATTAATACGACGAAGTTGATGTTCTGTGCCGTTCTCAGAAAAATAACCAAGAATGGTTGGATTTTTGCTTTCCCACAACTGACGTTTTTTCTCCCATTGTTGTCGCTGTTTTTCCAGGTGTTGCGAATTAGCCGCAAATAAACCCACGTGATGAGGCATAACTTTCGTCTCTGCCACAAAGGTACTACACGCAAAATCTGCTTCAAGATCGGAAGGTTCCACCAACGAGTCAAATGCCTTGTAATTCTCCGCATTGGACAAAACATGGACCTTTCCCTCAAGATAATCATAACAGACTTTATGTGGTATTTGATTGATTAAAAAATAAACTTCAAGATTTTCGTGCCTTATTTGACGGCTACGAAAGGCCGATCCCAAATAAATAGCCCTTACCCACACATCACAAAATAAAACCTGACTCCAATCGATTCCTCCGTCTGCTTTTTTGTTGAAATTACCGATAAGCAAAAAATGGTGTGCTGTAAATAAATCACCAAGCGTACCTTGTACAAGAGTATGAAGAGGAATAGATCTTGGAATATTTGCCACATTAAATAAGGATGTGTCCGTATGATTGGCTCTCAGATATCCCAATGCAAAATAAGTCATCAATTCGCTGTCGCCACTTTTCAATGTGCTGAAAATGGCTTTCCATTGTTCTAACACCGCTGGATCATTTGTTTTTAAATACTCCTCGTGTAAAACCTTAAATCTATCAAGTTTGGTGAGTACAGTTCCGAGATTCTTCATTGAACGCAAAGAAGGTGCTCGGTTGACAGCACCCCGTGGAAATCGCCGGTCGACTGCTTGAAAGGCTTGCTGCGCATATACAAATAGAGGATGTGACTCAAGTGCTGGATCATAAGTGTAGTTGGGCTCGCTGTGTGTATGCATAAAGGTTGATTCCATTTTCAAATAGGGCAAAAAATGATGAATACTATTGCAGTATGAGCACTAACTCAATGTTAATGTGATTAATAATTACCATGATCTACAATAAAAACACACAAAATCTATTGATACCCCTAGGAGGATGTGATGCTAAAGTATCTAATAGTGAGTGTAATGAGTCATATCCAAAACACATATCGTCTGTTCTTTTAGTGATGCTCCAGATGTCAAAACTCCGAGATTTTAAAAATTATTACACGGGATTTCTTGCTGTTTATCACAAAAATTATTTCCCTAGCATGCCAAGCTACGAGCGCTTTATAGCTATAATGAATCGTGCCATCTTCCCTTTAACAATATTTACACAAGTAAACAGTGGAAGAAAACGGACAGGAATATACGATATTGAGTCAAGCTGCCTACCTGTTTGCCATTTAAAGCGCTCAAAGCAACATAAAAAATTCGATGCTATCGCAGAATATGGCCGCACATCTGCTGGGTGGTTTTTGGACTTAAATTACATATTTAAACCTATTAATTTTGACTAATCTCTTTAACTTTACTATGTTTTATTTAGGTAAACTCAAAGAGATTATTAAAATGCATCCAGTTGAGAAATTAAAAAAGACCCTTGCGCTAGCGGGTATTAATGAAGAAAATTGGAATAAGCTGACGCCAGACATGCGTCAGAAAACATTTAAAGCGAAAATAAAAAAGGCGCAGTTGAAATATCATCCGGATCGCATCAACTTAGATCATCCTGACATTATGCCGGAGGAGCGTCTTGAATATGAGGACAACATCAAGCTGCTTAATGATGTTGATTATACGTGTTCGACCTTAAATTTGAATAACTCGTCTCTTTTAAGCGCTAGACCAGATCTTGAAAAGCCAGAAGTTTTTTTTCGCGAGTTTAAGCGCTCGGTTGAGGAGTCTATTGGAGAGGGCAAGCGTTTTAAGAATTGGCAAAACGCTTATGAGTATTATTTTGAGCCAAAATCAAGCTTTCGAGGTTATCGCCATAAAATAGAGCAACATCCTGTTGATTATCAAGAGGAATTCAATAAGGGTCTTGTTAAAGGCATTTATAAAGAATTTGTTGTACCTGGCACTTATGATAGTTTTGGCGCAGGAGCAGACTATTTACCACCGGCATTTCGTGATGAAGAGGCGCTATTAATTAAAATATGCGCATACCAGAGGCATACGGGCTTTGAAGCACCTCCGGTTGTTTCGGCAGCTTCAGAACGTCTAAAGTTAAAAGAATCATTTTGGCGCGCGGCGATTGCAGCTAATCCAAAATCAGCTCTTGAGCTGGGATCTTTGTCCTCATTGGAGAAAAAAGAGGTGGATGATCTTTTGGAGAAAAAAGAAGGGCCCGTACTTGAGCCGCTCTCTCAAAGGTTGCTTAACGATGCTGAGTTGATGGCTTCGGTTATTCAACGTTATCCCTCATTTGTTGCCAGTATAGGTGATCGTCTTGCCGATGATGAAACGCTATTATTATCGGTGGTGAATGAAGAGCCCTTAGGCACGCTTTTAAGGGCTTCGAATCGTCTTCGAAATGTAATGGAGCCTTTGGTTGAAAAGGCATTGCTTGCTGATATTTATGCCATTGAGTATGTTGTTGTGGATCCGCATAATTCAACACAAATGCAGGCTTATCGGGGTTGGGTTGAACAAGCATGGAAAGATTTGCGGCAAAATGAAGATAAGTCTTTGACTCTTGGAGCTCGCCCCAAATCGCGAGAACACTTTGTCACGTTGTTGCAACCTCCCTTTCAGGACGAGGCAAAAAATTTGTTTTATGTCACTGCAAGAGTGATTGAAAACGTGAAGACGTTTATTGAAAATACAGAGAAATCACTGGATAATTCGACGCCCGGTCTTACAGGGGCATACAATTTCTTTGCATACAAATTATCAAACAAAGCCGAACCAAGAAAACAGTTAGAAGCTGCCAGATGTTTTTTGCATCAATTGGAGAATAAGCCACTTGGTGGGCTTGCCGGTTTATCGGGCCAAAGCCGCAAAAGCATGTCATCAGAACAGTTCGATATTTTGGCTTACACAACATTGAAAACAAGCATTGATGAATGGAAGCAATTGTCCGATATGATGTTTAATAATAAGGACTCAGAGTATGGTATTAATCTGAGGAATTGAATAGGGCGTGTGATTCATAGAGATCAAAAACAGGCGAAATGTTTGAGCCATTAGATATAAAATCTCAATCTGTTTTTATCGAAATGTCAATCACGATACCGCCGAAAACGGCAGTGATCGTAACGTGTATTCAGGCAGTTTTTTCTGCCTGAATACATACCCCGGTAAACATAAATCACGTCTGTAAATATCCCGAGTTTTTCGTGATCTTGCCCTGCAGCCAGTCAGGGCAAACACTTTCTTCCTGCTGTACCGCGGCAAGCCGCGGGGAATTAAATTAAACTGGCTAAATTGGAAGAAAACAAATATCATCACCACGAATTCAAAGAACTGTTCAACAGGGAATTTCAACAAATTGAATAACTGATAATTTAATCTCAAACAGGACTTACGTAAAATCTCGAGGTCGAGGCAAGTTTTGTTTTTAATGAGGGCGTTTAGATGAGCTAAATGACCGAATTAAAAACAAAACTTAACGAAGAGATCGAGATTTTGCGTAAGTCCTGTCAAATTAGGAATACGTCGATGCCAACTGGAACCGTGAGTCACTATAATAAGAGCAAAGGTTATGGCTTCATTTCTGAAGACAACAACAATGGTGAGGTTTTCGTGCATTTTTCTGAAGTTGAAATGGCTGGCTATAAAGAGCTGCACATAGGGCAAAGAATCAGTTATGAGTCTAAAACGAGTGATCGTGGACCTTGTGCAACTCATGTGCAAATTATTGAGGACTAGTAACTCCCCACGTCATCCCGAGCGCAGCGAGGGATCTCCTGTCGTGTGGC
>CAZVEH010000050.1:0-16655 GCA_964625775.1 uncultured Legionella sp.
GTACCACACGACAGGAGATCCCTCGCTGCGCTCGGGATGACGTGGGGAGTTACCACTTATATCCGTACTCGAGTTTAGCCATTTTTCCCTAATCCGTTCGCCCTGAGGAGCGTGCATAGCACGCGTCTCGAAGGGATTTATAAGCGGCTAAAGTGAGTTGATAGATCAAAGAATTAGTTTTTCTTCTAAGCATTTACCTATTAGCCTCAAAAAATTCGTGCGCAGTAGCAGTATAATTGGGCTTCAGTTATTATATTGCTGCAGTTCCCAATATTCATATAACTCAAATGCAATTCTTTATAATAACTCGAGCAAAAAAATGACATCAATAAGCGAGTCGGATATCAGCAAGGGACAGGCTATCTACACGCCTTTTATGCTCAAACTGTATGACGTTTGGGTCTTAGATATATCGAACACATGGATTTGGCGATGTTCGAAATTTGTTCTGCAAGAATATTTTAATCAGCATACTACCGTGAATCACTTAGATATTGGCGTAGGCACCGGATATTATATTAAAAAATACCCATGGACATCGAATGCTAAACTATCATTGATGGACTTGAATCCCAATTGTTTAGAGGTCGCCAAAAATATGTCACAAAATATCACTCCTCATGTTTATCTTCATGATGTTTTTAAATCTAACAAGACTTTATTTGGTCAATTTCACTCTGTTTCCATGAACTATCTTTTGCACTGCTTACCCGGTAGCTTCAAAACAAAATCAATCGCCATTGCAAATGCAGTATCTATGTTAATGCCTGGCGGAGTGCTATTCGGTGCAACCATTTTAGCCAATACCAATCTTCACACTAAATTGAGCAAACACTTGTGTGCTTTTTACAATAAAAAAGGAATTTTTTCTAACGAAGAAGACACTTTGGAAGCGCTTAAAATTGCTCTCGAAGAGCATTTAACTCAGGTTGAAATCAAGGTTGTTGGCTGTGTAGCCCTGTTTAAAGGAAACCGTAAACCTGCTGTTTTGAATAAGGCTGTAAATAAGCATTCAACTTGAAGCGTTTACTCAGTAAACGTGTTCATCCAACATGCAACTGTATTCTCCAAGAGCATCGTGACCGTCATGGGCCCGACGCCACCTGGCACAGGCGTTAGCCATGCCACCTGTTTTTGGGCTGCTGAAAAATCAATGTCACCCTGAATGGTATTTGCATCTGTTCGATGAATACCTACATCTACAATGATTTGTCTCTGTTGTAACCATGAAGGATGGATAAGATTGGGTACACCTGTGGCACTGACAATCAAATCGGCTTCACGGATATGTGCCTCCAGATTTTTGGTTTGGCGATGCGCAATGGTGACAGTTGCTTTTGCCAATAATAATTCTAAGGCCATGGGTCGCCCCACGATATTGGAAGACCCAACCACTAAAGCCGAAAGACCCGAAACGTTCAACTGGTAATGTTGTAACAGTCGCATCACTCCCAAGGGCGTGCAAGGTCGTAATTGCGGATTCCCTTGTGCCAATCTACCCATATTCAAAGGATGAAAGCCATCGACGTCTTTATCAGGAGAAATGCGTTCAATGATCTTATTCGCCCGGATATGTGGAGGTAGGGGTAATTGCACCAAAATACCGTCAATATCTGTAGATTGATTCAACTCATCCAGTAACGTTAATAAGTCTAACTCTGTGGTTTGTATAGGGAGCTCGTAAGGAACGGAGCGTATACCCACGTGAGCGCAAGCTTTACGCTTATTTTGAACGTAAAGAGTCGATGCATGTTCGGTGCCAAGCAAAACGACTGCTAGACATGGTGGGCGATATCCTTCTAGAGTTCGTTGGCTAATACGTTGTTTGAGCGCGTTTCTCATTACGGAGGATACAAGTTTGCCATCAAGAATAGATGCTGTCATAAATGAAACGTCCAACCTTATATAAAAATGACATCATAAAACATCTAGGCCACCAATGCTATTTTAGCAGAACAGATAGGATTGGAGTTAGACTGTAAAAGAGATATTCGATGCACAAAAGAACGTAATGGTGGATTTGGTTGCGCTGCAAAATTCAGACATAGAAATTAGTCCCTACCAAGTAGCTTTAAACTGGACAAAATAAGGCGTTTGCGATACATTGAGCATTATTTTTTGAGATTTTTACATGCGTATTGCCTTAATTGTGGAGTATGACGGTAGTCAGTATCACGGCTGGCAATCACAACCTGGGTTGCATACAGTACAAGGCACCCTAGAAACAGCACTGAGCCAAATTGCCAATGATGACATCAAAGTCATTTGTGCGGGAAGAACAGATACCGGCGTGCACGCTACAAATCAAGTGATTCATTTTGATTCCGACAAAGATCGAAATGTGCGCGCATGGATTTATGGCGCAAATTCATTTTTGCCCAAGGACGTGTGTGTGCGCTGGGGCAAAGAAATGCCGGACACATTTCATGCCCGCTACTCAGGGTTATCACGCCGCTATCGGTATGTGATCCACAATACACCCATTCGCCCAGCGTTGCTGAGGTCTAATGTCACATGGCAATATCGACAATTGGATCACAGGTTGATGCACGAAGCAGCTCAAACCTTAATTGGAGAGCATGATTTCACTTCTTTTCGATCAGTAGAATGTCAGTCTAAAACACCCATGCGTTCGGTGTTCCAGATTTCCGTGGTTCGAAAACTCGATTTCATCGTAGTGGATGTTTGTGCCAATGCATTTTTGCATCATATGGTGAGAAATATTGTAGGTGTGTTGATGTCAGTAGGGGCAGCTCGGCATCCTGTAGCTTGGGTAAAAGAAGTGTTGGACGCTAAAGACAGAAAGCTGGGTGCAGAAACCGCGCCTCCATATGGCTTATATCTGGTTTCAGTCGCTTATCCGGAAGAGTTTGGAATGATTGAGCAGTTTTCTGAATCTTTATTTTTTGATTTAGGGAGCTGATTTATCTGACGTACGTCAGTTGAATTTTAATAGTAGGAATGTCATGAGTCATACGATAAAAGCAGATAATGAAGTAGAAAAACCGCTACATTTTATTCAACAGTTGATTGTCCAGGACCTTGCTAATGGGACTCATACAGAGATCGTGACCCGTTTTCCCCCTGAACCCAATGGTTATTTACACATTGGACATGCAAAATCAATTTGTCTAAACTTTGGCTTGGCAGAAACGTATCAGGGTCGTTGTTTTCTGCGTTTCGATGATACAAATCCCTTAAAAGAAGAAGAAGAGTTTGTGCACGCCATTCAGGATGACGTGACTTGGCTAGGATTCGAATGGTCTGGTTTAACCTATTCTTCAGATTATTATCAACAATTATATGACTTTGCAGTGATGTTGATTGAAAAGGATTTGGCGTACGTCGATAGTTTGACCATGGAAGAGATTCGTGAATATCGCGGTGCCTTACAACAACCAGGCAAAAATAGTCCTTACCGAGATCGATCCAAAACAGACAACCTAGCTCTTTTTGCCGATATGAAAGCTGGTAAATATGCGGATGGTACCCATGTGTTGCGTGCAAAAATTGACATGCAATCGGGAAATATCAATATGCGTGATCCTGTGCTGTACCGTATACGGCATGCGACTCATCAACGTACTGGCGACGCTTGGTGTATTTACCCTATGTATGATTATGCTCACCCTGTATCAGATGCTTTGGAGCACATTACCCATTCTTTGTGTACTTTAGAGTTCCAAGATCACCGACCTTTATACGATTGGTTGATTCAACATTTACCCGTGCCTGCCAAACCCGTACAAACAGAGTTTGCACGCTTAAACCTCTCACATACGGTGACTTCCAAACGCAAGTTACGTGAGTTGGTGGAAAAAAATATTGTTACGGGTTGGGATGATCCTAGATTGCCTACACTCAAAGGTATGCGCCAACGTGGTTACCCGCCAGAAGCGATTCGACAATTTTGTGAGATTATTGGTATTTCTCGCTCAGATTCAGTGATTGACATGTCAATTTTGGAAGATTGTGTGCGCACTGTGCTTAATCAAAACACCAAACGTTTGCTTTGTGTTCAGGATCCACTAAAAGTGGTAATAGAAAACTTTCCTGGTGACGAAGTGATGTCTTTAGAGGGGCGTCTTTTGCCCTCAGATCCAAATTCTTCGACTCGTATCATTCCGTTTACGAAGGAAATTTATATTGAACGTTCTGACTTTATGGAACAACCCTCTAAGCATTTTTTCCGTTTAGCACCTGGTACCGAAGTGCGGTTGCGCTTTGCCTATGTGATTCGCTGCACAGATGTGATTCGCAATGAGCAGGGCGATATCATTGAACTACGTGCTCAACTCGACCCTAACACTTTAGGTAAAAATCCTGAAGATCGAAAAGTGAAAGGAGTCATTCATTGGGTATCTGCTACGCATGCTCAGCCAATGACCATTTATCAATATGATCGTTTGTTTCATGATCCCAATCCTGGACGTGAAGATGATTTTTTTCAATTTCTTAACCACCATTCTCTGGATGTGATCCAGGGGTTTTGTGAGCCTGCTGTTGCGGATTTGGCATTGAATGAAGTCGTGCAGTTTGAACGACTGGGGTATTATGCTATGAACCAAGCCACAGAATCTGGCAAAATCAATCGATGTCATCGTGTGGTGGATTTAAAAGACAGTTGGGGAAAACTTGAAATCAAAGGTGGATGATGCTAAGCATTTATAACTCTCTTACTCGACAAAAGGAACGCTTTACCCCGTTAATAGAGGGAAAAATTGGTATCTATGTATGTGGTATGACCGTATATGATCGTTGTCACCTTGGCCATGGACGCTCCATGGTTTGTTTTGACGTGATAGTACGTTTTTTGCGTGAGTTGGGATATGCGGTCACCTTTGTACGCAATGTGACTGATATTGATGATAAAATTATCACACGAGCTATTGAAAGAGGCATCTCGATTCAAGAGCTCACCCAAGAGCAAATTGCTTGGATGCATGCAGATGCCAAAGCCCTGAATACAATCCCCCCCGATTTTGAACCGTGTGCCACACAACACATGCCACATATTATCGCATTGATTCAACGTTTGATGGATTCTGGACATGCTTATCTAACACCCCAAGGGGATGTATGCTTTCAGGTATCTCAATTTTCAGGGTATGGAAAACTATCACAACAAGATTTGGAGAAACTGGTTTCTGGATCAAGAATAGACATTGATCTGGAAAAACAGTCCCCATTGGATTTTGTGCTTTGGAAAAAAGCCAAACCCCAGGAACCTGCTTGGGATTCACCATGGGGAGAAGGGCGCCCTGGTTGGCATATAGAATGTTCTGCCATGGCAATGGATGCATTAGGCGAGGAATTTGACATTCACGGTGGTGGGCTTGATTTACAATTTCCACATCATGAAAATGAAATTGCGCAATCTGAAGCGGCAACGGGACACAGTTATGCGCGTTATTGGCTCCATGTTGGCATGTTACAAGTGAATGATGAAAAAATGTCAAAGTCCACAGGGAATTTCTATACCATTGAAGACGTGTTACAACAGCATCATCCTGAAGTCGTGCGATATTTTTTACTCAGCAGCCATTATCGTTCAAATTTGAATTATTCCGACGAAACGATTCACAATAGTTGCAAAGCCTTAATGCGTTTATATCAATCCTTGCGAAGCATTGAGATAGATAGCAACTTAGAGATGGATGCCGAATGGAAAAATCGATTTTACGCTGCGATGTTAGACGATTTTAACACCCCCATTGCATTGTCAGTTTTATTTGATATCAGTCATGAGTTGAATAAAACGCAGTTACCTATACTCGCCAATACTTTAAAGTATTTGGGCGGGCTTTTAGGTATTCTTCAAGAACCTGCACATCAGTTTTTGCAAAATAGAATATTTCAAGACTCTGCACAAGAAGACAAGATCAATACATTGATCGCTGAACGAAATCAAGCTCGGAATAGCCAGGATTGGAAGCGTGCGGATGACATCAGACAGCGATTGCTAGCAGACGGTATAGAGCTAGAGGATACCAAAGAGGGAACAGTTTGGCGTTCTACACAGGGATTAAAATGACTGCCTTATCTAAAGGAATCGTTTTAGGTGGGGTGCTGCTCTACGCAATGATTTGCCATGCATTGCCAGCCCCATCGAAGGCTGATTTTCTAGTTATTTCTGATATTCATTTGAATGCAACTTCAACGCATACCATGAATTTTTCTCCCCGTATGCCCTCGCTTTTAAATGATTTAGATGTGGCAACATATCGCAAACTCATTCATAAATTGAGCATGGACATTCAAGCTGGTCTTGTCGCAAAACCAGAGTTTATTCTTTTGTTGGGTGATTTGGTGGGGCATATACGCTACTCAAGTGCAGATGTGATTACTAGTGAAACCATTGTGTTTGAAACATTGAGACAAGAGTTTCCGGATACGCCTATTTTGTATGATTTTGGTAACAACGATTCTTTGCTGAAAGATTATGGTCCTTTTCGAACAACGCTCCCAGGCACTTCATTGAGATCGCCTGTTGATGTGATGAAAACAGTATGGCCACAGGCTGATTTTTTATCCTCGGGTGTACAATGTGCACGGCAACTCCACACTTATCCATGCTTGATCCATACAAAAAAAACCAGTGGCTATTACTCTGCATATCTTAACAAACATGTAAGGTTGATAGCGCTGAATTCGGTGATGTTTTCAGATCAGTCTATTGAATCAGACAAGGAGATCACTACTCAATTGGCGTGGTTGAAACAGGAATTGATCTCGGTGGAGAGAAATCGCGAGTCTGCCTTAATCGTTATGCATGTTCCGCCTGGTTATAATCTTTATCGTCCATGGTTTTGGTCGGACACGGCTTTTTGGACCGATTTGAGTTACGATACATTTATGGGCCACATCAATGCGCACCACTCATCAGTGATCGGTATATTAGCCGCTCATACTCATAAAGATGAGCTTAAAATAATGCTTGATCATGCTAAGAACCCTGTGGTTGGCGTTTATTTAAATCCTGCTTTATCGACTTCGCATGGAAATGCGCCCTCTGTACGATCGTATCAACTGGGGCAAGACTTGAAACTGCATTGGAGCTTAACCAACTATCAAACTTATTATTTTAAGCAAAAAGCGGATGAGATGACATTAAACTTGCTATACGATTTTCGAGAAACGTATTGCCATCCGTTTGAGTACAAGATGACCGATTGTTTAGAAAATGTCAGCCTTGAGAAAATGCAACTTTACTATTCAGCGGGGAATAGCAAATTTTTTGAAAAAATAAATGTGCCAGGTAATATTTATTTTCAGAGGTAGGCATATATCCATATCTCGGCTGTCAACACTTCGTAGGTTATATGCCATGCAAATAAGGCGTAAATCAAACATCAGATCACGGATTTTCTTAAGGGTTACAAGAAGAACTTGGCGAAGGGAACTCAAAATTATCAAAGCTGACGTCAGAAGGTTTCAAGCTATCTCCCTGCTTAAATTCTTTTCCATCACCATGATAAAGCGTGCCATCACCACAAGAATAAGCTATTACTTTATTGGTTTTTATGTCTACAATAACGAATTCTTGACCTTTTTTTGCTTGGTCCTGAAAGAATGCCTCGGCATCACCTTTTTGCGGAAAAGACAAAACAATCCTTCCTTTTTCATCAACAATCGGTTCCTTATACCCAGGTTTGCCACCAAAAGCTGTTTTATAGGCTTGAATAATAGAATTTGTGTCTTCCTCTTCTTTGGGGCTAACGCCGAGCTCTAAACCCGTATTTGGAGATTGCTTGTATTTTTCTTCCTCACTTTCCTGGAGTGCTTTTCTTCTGAGTGCTTCCAATTGCTGTTTGCTGTCCATCACATCATCCTTTTTGTAATACTGTTTTATTATTCTAGATGAGCTCATATTTATTGTCAAACGAGCAGTTCTTGATTTTTAAATAACCAATCGTTACTATGATAATTGGTTTTAACACTAGAAGATTAAGGATAACCTATGCTAAAACGCGATATATCTACCATCAATATTTTGGTTGCATCTGCAGGTGGAATGATAGGTTCTGGTTGGTTATTTAGCCCTTATATTAGCGCCCAAATGGCAGGTAGTAATGCGTTGATTTCATGGGTAATTGCAGCTATCTTCATGTTGTTCGTCGCGCTCCCTCTGTGTGAATTAGGTACGATGTTCCCTATTTCTGGAGGCCTGGCCAATTACCCCACATTAACACATGGCAAGGAAGTTGGTTTTTTATATGCTTGGACAGCTTGGTTGTCTTATGTCGTTATGACGCCAATAGAAATCCAAGCCATATTACAATATAGCAGTCATTTTTTCCCCATTTTGGTGGCTGATCAATCCAGTACCTTAAGTTTGTCTTTTTATGGCTATATTGCTGCAATTACAATTATGTTGTTTGTGGTGATATTAAATACGTATGGTATTAAGTTTTTGGCTGAATGTAATAAATACGTGAGTTTGATTAAATTTATTTTACCCACCATTGCCATTGTGAGTTTATTGCAACATGCGCCTTCATTTTCTAATGTGTCTTTACATCTTTCTGATAGCCGCAGCTGGGTGGATATCTTATCAGCGCTATCTGCTGGTGGGGTTGTATTTGCGTTTACAGGATTTCAGAATGGGTTGGTTTTGGCGGGTGAAGTCAAGAATCCACAACGCAATATACCTATTGGAATATTAGGAGCTGTGCTGATTGGTTTCGTGTTGTACTTCATGTTGCAACTGAGTTTTATTGCTGCCGTTCCTGAAAAATATGTAACACATGGTTGGGCCAACTTGCATTATCCAGGAGACAGTGGGCCTTTGGTTGGCTTGACGTTATTGTTAGGATTAGGTTGGGTAGCTACCTTATTGATGATCGATGCGGCGTTTTCTCCTTTTGGCACGACCTTGGTATATACCGCAGCCACATCGCGCATTATTTACGGGATGGCTCTTCATCACCATTTGCCCGACATTTTTTTGAAAGTAAATCGCCATAAAATTCCTTACATTACACTATATGCGAATTTTATCGTGGGTATTTTATCGTTCCTACCGTTCCCTGGGTGGCAAAAATTAGTCGCATTTTTATCTTCGGCCAGTATGTTATCGTATGGCGTTGGTCCTATCTGTTTGTTAGGCATGCGCAAATTGCAGCCTAATATGACAAGACCTTTTAAGCTTAACTGTAGTACTTTAATATCTCATTTATCTTTTTATATGTGTAATTTGATGTTGTATTGGTGTGGGTTTGATATTTTATGGAAATTGAATGTAGCCTTATTAGTAGGTTTGTCATTTTATAGTGTATATAAAAAAATCAATCCTTTTACCCATGGTGCTTCATTGTATTGGTTTATGACCTATATGGTGTCATTGCTAGTGATTTCTTATTATGGCTCTTTTGCTGGTATTGGTATCATCACATTCCCAATGGATCTTATGCTGATCTTACCTTTTAGCATGTTGTTTTTACATTGGTCTCAAAAAATATTGGACCGTGATAATTACGTGAATCAGGTAGCGAAATTGGATGAAATGACGGTGTTGTTTGATTAAAATACCTTCTCTCGTTTGGGAGAGAAGGTATGTGAACTTCAGTGCGTTACATGGTGTATTTAAAATCAATAAACAATTGATTTGATGCCAGCTTACCTGACCAGGGCGTTGCCATACTCAAGCCACCTGCATCTGAATAAATCAAATCGGATGTATTGAAATTGCCGCCATCGTAATAACGATAACCAATGTCTAAGCTAAAATGATTAAGGGGTTGGATACTCAGGCCAGCAGAAGCTTGCCATGCAAAACTATTTGTATTGACTTGATTCCCAATAGAGGACGTTGATCCCACAGCTGTACCCGCAACGTTGATGGTACCCACAGTATAAAAGTTATCAATTTGATTCAATGCGTACCCAACACCACCACCAATAAAAGGACTTAAACTGACTGTGCTGATGCGATACCAGTTGTGATCTGGATGTAGAAATCCGCTGACCAATAACGCTCGATTATTGAGATTAAAAAAGCGATTGCGTTGATCGCCTGTAAATCCTTCTGTATTGGATATGCCTTGTTGATACATCTGGTAATTAAACGTTTCATGGTTTAAATACATCAAACTGACGTCAACATAATGTTGAACCTGTTTGCCAATTTCAAACGTATAAAACCCTCGATTACCCAAACTACTATTATATCCTTCTGCAGAAGCATCCCATTCACCAGGATTAGGATTGTTTATTCCTGGAAGTAGTGTCCAGGAATATCCGCCGCCAATTGCACCATACCAAGGATTAACCAATGGGTTGTCTCCTATTGTACCGGCGTACAGTGGCAAAGATGACAATAATGCCAGAAAACCACTTGTTTTTTTCATTTTTTTGTCCTTCTTTATGCTTTTTATTATTTGGCCAATATTCACAAATTGTACTGCTATTGTCAATTGTGTTTTGATTAAGTTGTGAGTCAGCTGGTGGCCAACCCACAAAAAGTTACTATGAAACGCTTACAGTACTTACGCAAAAACGGCATGCTTGGCCTTGGACGCTGTGATTGATCGTTGTTGCAAGATACAGAATTTTTTATATTATGGCCCAACCCTATTTGAGGTGTGCTCATTTTTTGCTGCGATGTGCTGCTCTAATAACACAATAATCTCAGTGTTTGGTTCTTTAAATCCTAAGTATGATAAATGTAACTTGGCACAATCCAGTGCCGAAAGATCACCATTTCTCCCTCCTTTGAGATCGGGATCTCCGCCTCGATCTAAAAGATATCGGACCACATCAATTTGACGATAACTCACAGCGATCATCAATGCATTGTATCGACCCAAATATAAACTTACGGGCCGCTGAAATAGATGGGTAAGTCCTGAAATTTTGGTTATCCAAGAAACAATAGGTAGATCTTGCATGAAATTAATATTCACAGCATCCGGGTTGATGTCTTGAATCTGTCGCAAATCACCAATTTCAGCAAGGTCGCATATGCGTTTGGCGATAACAACCGAACTAAATGAGTCTTGATGCATCATGGTTGTTGCATTAAAGCGTTGTTGTATCGCTTTCTTAAGGTCAATGCGACTAAGCGTGCTTAGAATTGAATCCAGAGGATGACTGTCAAGTGATACCGGTCTATTGGTTAATATTTCGTATAGAGATTCAGACGTATCCCGCTGGGTATCGTGTAAATAACGCAGCTGCTGTTGAGTGCTGATTTTGATCCGGTTGATCATATCTTTAAGCGAGTCCGATGAATGCGCGTTAACCGGTAAAGGTCTATCTTCTAAGTGAGTTTGCTCTGAAGACAGAAAGGTGCTGAGGCGGCCAATTGACGCTTGGATCGAAACCAATGGATCGATGTGATGTGGTGGTGCATCGACTAAGGGCGTATATTTAAAATGAAGAAGGTTGTTTATATCCGTAAAATCGTCTACAAAACGAGAATAATTCGCTGTATATTTATAAGCAATGATTCGATACAAATAATCGAGTGCGGAGGAGATCCTAAGGTGGTACGCACTGATTTCTTTTTGAGCCTCACTCTTGCTATCTAATCGATCAGCAACTACTTGCAAACGATGTACTTCACCCATGACCGTTTCGTGCACGATATTAAATACACACTGGGCAGTCCGCGGTTCCTCTAATTTGATTAAAAGTTTTTGTATCGAAGGACCTGCAGGGGTTTGATGTCTTGGGAGGCGCAGTGCCATCATCCGCTCTTTATCGAGCAAGTCATCCGTTTTGGTTCTTGAGAGTTCTTTATCAGCCAATAACGTCGCTGAATGTTCATTAACGGCAACGATTTCTTCTTTAAGACGTTGTAGCGCGCTGGCTAATGCGGGGAAGAGACTTTTTAATAGGGGGCTATCTGACTGATGTTGCTTTATTTTTTGATTGACCTCATTTTCAATGCTTTGGTAGTTATGAAGCCGATGTTCCATATCTATATGGTCTTTGATCGATTTATTGAGCACCTTACAATGTGTATCACTATCGATGGTATGTATTCTCAGATGCCACATTTCACTTATATTGCGCAGTTTGTAGCCATTTACACTGTTAAAATCCAGATGACCTTTGCCGCTATGATGGCATAGGTTTTCCCAATTACGGTTGCGATTGAATATATGTATGACATCCCGCAGACGACCAAGCGCTGCAGTTGTTCTATGCTCAGCATGCTCATTTTTAATCTTTGCGACGATCTGCTTAAGTAGCTGTTGATGTTGGGCAAATTGCTTCAAAAGGGTAAGCCATTCGTTCAGAGATGGATGTGTTTGAGTATTGCAGCCCCTAACTCCTACCAGAGTAGCAATCTTTGAATTTAGACATGAACCTAGACTACGTAAATTATAGTTTTTCACCTCTTCTATTGGATATATGTTTTCCGGTGAAAATTGGGGATCTTCCTGAATATAAATCACATCTTCTAAGCGTTGCAGTGATTGCCTTATTTGTTCTATATAATAGGAGAAGATTTTATCTTGTTCATACGGTTTAATGTCTGTTGTCACTTTACCGGCGACTTCTATATACATCAATGAAGGATACGGGGTATAAGTTCTGTTGTGCATGCTTTTTCCAGATGTTTTTGTTTTTATTCAAAAAAAGACAGTTTGTGTTTAATAAAGTTCAATCTGTTGATATCAATTTTAAAAAGAGCAAAAACAATACCATTTATCAAGGTGAATGTCAGTATGTAGATATGTATCCATACTACATAAAATGATTTATATGTGATAGGGCTTCGGCGTAGGATGTGGCATTCAATGGTCTTTTTCTGAACCAGAAGGGCACGTGGCGATAAAAATTAGCACCGAAATAATGTGTTTACTTCAATGTCCAATATATCGTATTGGTGGTTACGGGTTCATCGCAATGAGAGGGCACTGTTGTATAAAAAGCGTCCATGTTTGCGATCGAAGTGATGGATCCTCGTACTGTCTCTGTGTTAGATAAGTAGCCTCGTACGAACATTCTTTGTGCGTCAAACGATACAAACTTGTTGTCACATTGGAAGCTTAATGATACTTTTGTGGTTTGGGTAGCCGCATCAATTTCAAACGTATAAGGCGCGCTTGTTTCACCTGCAGCAATTTTAAGCGGGTAGAACTGAGAGAAAATCATGCCTTCATGCACTGTATTTTGGACCAAATAACAATCAGCTGCGGTTTGATTTTTTATCACAATATCTAACGCATAAGGACAGGCGCACTTCGTGCAGGCATATAAAGTGGTTGAAGCACTCAGTAGTAAAATTAAGAAAAATTTTTGCATGCTGTTCTCGGTCTGGGGTAAGAATCTTGGCAAAGATTTTATCATTGGTTCGATACTATTGCCATATCTGTTATCATTTGCATATTATGAAACATATTGAAGCTCTAAAAACCCAAAGATTACTGTCTCTCGATGTGTTTCGTGGCATCACCATTGCCCTTATGATTTTAGTGAACAACCTTTTTTTATCACCTTATGTTACCTTGAAACATTCTGCTTGGAATGGTTGTAGTTTGGCTGATCTGATATTTCCTTGTTTTCTTTTTGTGGTGGGAGTCTCCCTGGTTTTTTCTTTGTCCAAACAAATTAGGCAAACACCTATATCGACTGTAATGCGCAAAACAATTCAACGCACGGTCATCATATTTGCACTCGGCTTGATGTTAAACGCGGTGCCGCATCATATGACACCGGAAACTATTGTCACAATTAGGTTTTTTGGAGTTTTGCAACGTATTGCGCTTTGCTACTTATGCGTGTCTTTGGTTTATGTGACGATGACCACGGCCATGCAAGTACTTTTATTCATGCTGATACTGATAGGGTATTGGCTCGTTATGATGTTTCTTCCATTGCCTGGATACGGTATAGGACAATTAACTCCGGATGGGAATGTGGCTGCTTATCTCGATCGAGCGTTATTTGGCTCAAGTCATTTATATGGAAAAGTGTATGATCCAGAGGGGCTTTTAAGTACATTGCCTGCTATTGCAACAACTTTATTGGGCAGTCTCACAGGGACTTGGTTGCTGTCCAAAGTAACAACACATCAAAAATTATTGGGTATGGTAGGGGTGGGGAGCTTATGTTTGCTAGCGGGTGGATTGTGGGACCAATGGTTTCCAATCAATAAAGCACTTTGGACCAGCTCATATGTATTATGGACTGGCGGATGGGCTCTGTACGGTTTAGCTTTTTGTTACTGGCTGATAGACATCAAGCGATACCAACGTTGGTCAAAACCATTTGAAATTTTTGGTCTCAATGCCATCATTGTTTATTTTTTTCATGTGGTATGTTTGAAGATTCAGTATGCAATTCCGATGAGCTGCGACCATGGGAGTTCATGTCACTTGCTTAGTTATATCAGTGAGTATGTCTTTGGTTGGGTATCCCCATCATATGCTGCGTTATACTATAGCCTCAGCTCTGTGTTGTTTTGGTTTTTGATCGTGTGGATATTATATCGGCATAAAATTTTTATCCGTGTTTAGCAGACCGACTTTAAACCATTTCGAAGTTTCTGCTTTCAATCTATTGATACTCTAAAAGACTAGTTTGTCTAATGCAAACCTTAAGTAGACAAAATTCATTGTAAGCCTATGCTGAATGAGGCAGGACTTACGCAGAACCTCGAGGTCGAGGGTCCTGTGAGGGTTTTTTTATTGCTACTACTTGACCAGGAGTCTTTATGAATGCAGATATTTTTGAAGGAAAATGGGAAGAAGTAAAAGGAAAAGTCAAACAAGCGTGGGGCGCATTAACAGATGACGATCTAAAACAAATCGAAGGTAACCAACAAGAAATTTTTGGAAAACTTCAAAAATATTACGGTTATAGTAAAGAAGAGACTGAAAAAGTCATCAAGGATTTCAAAAAACAGCATGCTCATAAGTAAGACACGTATCTTTGACTGCTCTTGATCAATATATCTGACAAACATGGATAATAACTAAGGGAATTTATGAATAAATCAGCGCAATTAAAGATTTTAGCTTTTTTGATTACAGGATATGGGGCGTTATCAGCACCTTTGTTGTATGCAGATAGCAGCATGATGCCTGTGAATTCTACAACACAAACGAGCTCAACCAACGATCAAACACTTCGAGGAACGCTGATAGGTTCTCTTGCGCAATATGCGAGTAAAGTCAGTATTGTTGTCACAAATGGTGTTGTTTACCTGACTGGACAATTAGATTCCAATACTGATTATGAGAAAGTTGTGACAATTGCTGAATCTACCACTGGAATCGTTGATGTCAATGCTGATAATCTTACAGTAAAAGATAGCCCAAATTCGCTTACGGATATTTTTATAACCGCTAAGGTAAAAGGCTCGTTGATCAAAGCGGACGTCATGGGTAAAGACATATCTGCATGGTCAGTGCATGTGGAAACAAAAAATGGTGAAGTCTATTTATCAGGGACAGTGAATTCACAAGCAGAAAAAGAACATATCGTTTCTATCGTTCAAACGATACAAGGTGTCACAAAAGTCATTGATCAAGTGGAGGTTGTTCCAGCGGACTAGGCTATATTCCCTTTGCTTTTTCGCTTCGCGAGAGAGTAGAGGGGTTAATCTAAGACTCAACAAAATCCACTGTCTGGAGTAAATTCTACGTCAACAGAACAATCCATTGTTGAAAACAGATCGGAAAATATAGAGCACACACAATCTCCACCAGAGAATAACCAACCAAACCACTCACCAAAATGAGAGAGAAGTGCTTTTGAATATATAGTGGTGTATGATTAACCAAAAATGATTGATTGGGGAGAGAACATGCCATTTGGAAACAAATTTTTTAGCTCAAAAATTAAGCCAGCCAGTCATTTGTTGTTCACCATGGGGGCACTCGCTATGGCAGAGCAAAAATCGCTTATGGCATCAATATATCCTGCTTTTAAAGAAAAAATTTTTAAATCAATTCAAAATAAAATGCAGGCAGTCATACAACTTCAAACAGCAAATCCACCTCGATATACTGCTTCTATTGAAAAGCTAGGTGAGGCAAGTCATCTGGTAGACGTGTTATTAAAAATTAATCCCCCCTCGTCTTTATCAAAAGCGGAAAAAGTAGCATTGGCAGACGCTCATGCTCAATATGCGTCCGCACTATATAAATATCGTCCGTCTCAGACTGTGTTAAGCGAAAAAATCAGGTTGAAATCATATGAATTGGACCCGAATAATAAAACAGCTCAAGAATTAAATATTGATATGAATTATATCGTTCCTGCAGATGGCGAAAAATTAAACTTTAAATAAACCTAAAGTAACTCCCCACGTCATCCCGAGCGCAGCGAGGGATCTCCAGTCGTGTGGTACTTGTAAAATAAAAATAATGAAAAAAACACTTGAAAAAAGATGTGGTAATGATCAAATAGCTGCATGAAAGACTATGAACAAATCATTAGTACACTATTAGCCAGGATTTCGGAACTGGAAAAGGTAGTGGCACAACAAGCAGCCGAGATAGCTGAATTGAAGAGGCGCTTGAATAAAGACAGTAGCAACAGCTCAAAACCGCCATCAAGTGATGGGCTAAAGAAAGCCTCTCGTACCAGCTCATTGAGAGAGCAAGGAAAACACACAAGTGGTGGTCAAAAGGGCCATAATGGCACAACACTCAAGCAGGTAGTCCATCCAAATCATGTTGTCACACATGAGTTAG
>CAZVEH010000051.1:0-16475 GCA_964625775.1 uncultured Legionella sp.
TGTGCCACACGACAGGAGATCCCTCGCTGCGCTCGGGATGACGTGGGGAGTTACTTTAAGATTAAATATTGTCTAAAAAAATTCAGGGAAGTTGCCCAAAGTTAAAGAACAAACCACTTATCCCATGACATCATATAATGTCCAAATTCTTTTGACGTTAGGTTTGTGATCAGCGACCCATAACAGTTGAGGTTTACCTGTTTGACTTGGTGCAGCGGTTCCTTCTAAAGCCACAGCTATGGTGTAGGTTGCGTTGAGTTTTTGTAAGATTGACCAGACTGTATTTGCATTGTTGCTTTTATCAAGAATGGCCAGTTGGTTAGCACGAAATACCACAGTCACGGGCTGGTCTTTCAGGGATTGTTTGAGCGTATATTCGATACGGCGCCATTTACCCACTTGGCTTCGCCGTTTGTCTGAATCGGAAGGTTTTTGCTGATAGGCGACTCGTGCATGTGGGTTTGGGGATAAGGTATTGCATTTGGATTGAACAGGTTTTTGTTTAAGTAAAAAATCACACAACATATCGACCATCGGTCGATATCGACCAGAAATATTCGGCGGTGTGCCCGGACGTGTATTGATATAGATAGCAAATGCTAACGTATGTGCATTTGCAGTATATAGATACCCAGATAGACTCATGACGCCTGTCATGGAGCCGGTTTTAGCTCGTATAAAGCCCTGTTGTGTAGGTTTGCGCAGACGGCGTATTAGTGTTCCATCTTGGCCAGCAATGGGGAGTGCGGCAATATATTCATAAGCCAGCGGGAATCGATAGTATAAGTAACGCAGCAATGATACTGTTTGTTCTGCCGTTAATAAATCATTGCGAGATAAGCCCGAGCCATCCACCAGTACGGCAGACTCCATATTGATGCCAGTGTTTTTTTGTAAAAATTGTTTGACCACCGGTTCAGCTTGCTGCCAATTGAGCGGCGTGCCTTTTATGGTATTAGCTGCATGTAGAAACAAGCTGTTTGCATAAAGGTTATCAGAGGGTTTTAGGGTATCTGCCAATAATTGGGTGATGGGTTTGGAGCGATGAACAGCCAACAGCAAGGAGGGCTTTTTAGAGCCCAGGGACACTTGCCCATTCAGGGTGACCCCCTGTTTTTTTAGCGCGATTCTAATTAAGGCATCTGCGTGACGCAAAGGATTTTTGACTGAGATCCGCTCTTGAATAGCACCTTGTTGTTGGCCAATTTTCCCGCGGATAACCAGATGATTATCGTCGGTGGTGCTAAAACTAATTCCACCGGATGGGCCTGCTACGGTCGTTACGCTATTGTCAACGATAAAACTACCTCTTGGCTGCGAATATTCAATAATAGCCGGTTGACCCACTTGGCAGGAAGGATTCACTGTAACTGTGACGCGGTTTTCATCAAGAATCAAAGGAGCGAGTGACGCGCCATAGCTGTAATTCAAATCTTTAGGGACAATACCTGGTGGTTGGGGGGGGGCTTGACCAAAATCACTGACCAAAACCACAGATCCTGCAATATGAGTGACGCCTAACTTCTTCAAACTTGAAAACAAGGCCATGAGATTCGTGTGGGTTAAGGTGGGATCACCCGGTAAGTATAAATATAGAGAACCATTCAGTGTGCCTGATTGGATCGACGTTGCATCAGTACTCAACTGCGTTTGAAAATGGTAATCAGGGCCTAGGGCAAGCAAGGCAGTGGCGTCTGAAAACAACTTCATGTTACTTGCTGGAATTAAGGGTTGTTTGAGTGAGCGTTGATAGAGTGTCTCACCAGTATTCAGATCAACAACCATCATCCCCATGTTAATTTTAGGATCAATTTGATTGATAATATGATCAATAGGACTCTGAAGGCTAGCCGCGGACAGGGAAGCAGAGAGAATACAAGCTATCATGCTTAAACCAGTTCTTATCATCCAGCGGATCCTAAATTAGTTCTAATCATCCCATCATATCGTAAGCGTTGTCATTCGAGAAGATCTACTGCGTTGTCCGCACTATTTTTTTGATCATCGATTGCATTGCGCGTGGGTCTTATCAAAAATAGAACGATTTGAGTTGGGAACGGAAATCGTGGTGACAAGATCTGAACACGGCTTGGATCAGCTGTATTTTCAAGCGTGTTCGAAGGATCCCCACAGGATTATCCACAGATTTTGTGGATAATTTCTGGGGTGCACAAAGAATGTTGTTGAATTTATTTTTATATTAATCAATTGGTTATGAAAATTTGTCAGGTTGTTGGTCAATTTGAACAAATAGCCTAAGAAAAAGTTATCCACAAAACGTTGATTTAACAAGCTTACACTATAAAATTCTAAAAATAGTCCTTGTTTATTATGTTTTGCCTTGTTAGAATATCGTCCTAAATTAGGGTAAGTACACACAATTTTATAGAAATGCAGTTCACGTCGATGTGGATGTATCTTTTAAGTAGGAGCAAATGATGACGCTAACGAGCGTGCAAAAATCCAGTATTGTCAAAGAGTATGAACGTGCCGAAGGCGACACAGGATCCCCTGAAGTTCAAGTCTCATTAATGACGGGTCGAATCAAATATTTAACAGAACATTTTAAAACGCACAAAAAAGATTTTCATTCGCGTTTAGGATTGCAAGCTTTGGTCAATAAAAGACGCAAACTGTTGAAGTATTTAAAAAAATCAAGCCAAAATCGTTATATTGATTTGATTAAAAAATTAGGACTTAGAGACTCATATTAAGTGTGTGTGAGCAGATTTGTGAAAATTTATATGATAAAACAGCCGAATGGCTGCTTCATTACTACTCACGATGACGCGATATACAATTAACCAAAGGGCGCAGTATGCGCCTTTTTTATTCTCCTATATGATTTGAGGAAAGAATGATGGCTAAAATTACAAAAGAGATTCAATTTGGTGACCACCTCTTGGTCTTAGAAACAGGTGAAATTGCAAGACAAGCCGATGGTGCCGTATTTGTTTCGATGAATGGTACGCAAGTGTTGGTGACTGTGGTGGGCAGAAAAGAAGGTGCAGAGAAAAATAATTTCTTTCCGTTGACCGTGATATATCAAGAAAAATCTTATGCTGCAGGTAAAATTCCTGGTGGGTTTAATAAACGTGAAGGTCGTTTGAGCGAAGAAGAAACCTTACGCTCTCGTTTGATCGATCGACCGCTACGTCCCCTATTTCCTGAAGGCTTCATGAATGAAGTGCAGATCATTGCTACGGTCATGTCACTGAATCCCGAAGTATCGGCTGATATTCCAGCCATGATTGGCGCTTCTGCTGCATTAGCCATTTCAGGTATTCCGTTTGACGGCCCCATTGGTGCTGCGCGAGTTGGGTATAAGGATGGAATATATAGTTTGAATCCAGGACTTAAAGCCCTTGAACAGTCCGCGCTGGATTTGGTGGTTGCAGGCACAGAAGATGCGATTCTGATGGTAGAGTCAGAAGCGCGTGAGTTGAGTGAAGATGTGATGTTAGGCGCGGTCATGTTTGGACATGAGATGATGAAGCCTGTGATTCGCATGATCAACGAATTGGCTAAAGAAGTCAGTGATGCGGGCGGGCGCTCTGCTTGGCCACGTTCTGTGGCTCAACAAGACGATGGTTTGATGGCGCAAATTGCAACCTTAGCTCAGGCTGATGTGACAAGTGCGTATGCCATCAAAGATAAGCAAAATAGATACCAGAGATTGGGTGAAATTCGTCAGTCGTTGATTGCAACGCTGGCCGTAGAACAACCTGACTTGGCAAGTGATCGCATAAGTTCATTACTTGACGCATTAGAGAAAAATCATGTGCGACAACTGATTTTAGATGGCGAGCCACGAATTGATGGTCGCGACCGTAAAACCGTAAGACCGATTGTGATTCGCACCAATGTGCTTGAGCGTGCGCATGGATCTGCTTTGTTTACACGTGGTGAAACGCAAGCGATTGTAGCCGCAACGCTAGGCAATGAACGTAATGCTCAGATTTTAGATAAATTAGAAGGTGAGATGAAAGATCGTTTCATGCTGCATTATAATTTCCCTCCCTATTCTGTGGGCGAGACCGGCATGATGAGTGGTCCTAAGCGTCGTGAAATTGGTCATGGTCGATTGGCCAGACGTAGCTTGATGGCCGTATTACCCACTGCCAAAGAATTTCCTTATGTGTTGCGCGTGGTATCCGAGATCACTGAGTCTAATGGATCGAGTTCGATGGCAACCGTTTGCGGCACAAGTTTGGCGTTGATGGATGCGGGCGTTCCCTTGAAGGCACCTGTGGCAGGTGTAGCAATGGGCTTGATCAAAGAAGGTGATCGTTTTGCCGTATTAACCGACATTTTGGGTGATGAAGATCATCTGGGTGATATGGACTTTAAAGTCGCGGGTACGTGGGAAGGTGTCACTGCCTTGCAAATGGATATTAAAATCAAAGGCATTACACAAGACATTATGCAACAAGCTTTAGAACAAGCCTTACATGGCCGTCGCCATATTTTGGATGTCATGAGTCATGCGTTGTCTGAGCATCGCGATGAATTATCTCAACATGCACCCCGTATTGTGACCATGAAAGTGGCTGAAGATAAAATTCGCACGGTGATTGGCAAGGGTGGTGCAACCATCAAGGGCTTGATTGAGAGTACTGGCGTGTCCATTGATATCGATGACACGGGTGTTGTGCAACTCTTTTCACCGAATTTGGATGCCTTGGATGAAGCGCAACGACAAATCAAAGCATTGGTTGCTGATGTTGAAGTTGGCCAGACTTATCATGGAAAAGTAAGCAAAATTGTTGATTTCGGCGCGTTTATTAACTTATTGCCTGGCAAAGACGGTCTCCTACATATTTCGCAAATTTGTTCGGATCGTTCACAAAAGGTAGAAGATGTATTGGCCGAAGGACAAGAGATTGATGTGTTTATAGCTGGCATCGATAAGCAAGGTCGTGTGAAATTAGAATGGAAAGACAAGCCGGGTGCATCAAAAGAAGATGTGACCACGGAGCACGATATAACGTCTACCATTGATGTCGACGATCTCCCAGAAGCTTAGACAGTGATTGCCCTTTTCTTCGCATGAGAACAAGGGCGTTCTTTTGATAAGAAGGATGATCTCATGAAACACAAATCCGCACGCTTTGGTATTTATTTATTACCTAATTTATTTACCACAGCCGCATTGTTTGCGGCTTTTTATTCCTTGGTTGCTTCGATGAAAATGCAGTACGAAGCCGCGATCATTGCCATATTTGTCGGTATGATTGCCGATGGTTTAGATGGCCGCATTGCGCGCCTGACCAATACCCAAACTTCATTTGGGGCTGAATACGATAGTTTGTCGGACATGGTGACCTTTGGTGTTGCGCCAGCCTTGTTATTGTATAGCTGGGCATTGCATCAATTAGGAAAACTGGGCTGGTTGGTGGCCTTTATTTACGCAGCAGCAGTTGCTTTGCGTTTGGCGCGATTTAACACGCAATTAGAAACAGCCGACAAGCGTTATTTTCAAGGCTTGAGTTCGCCGCCAGCGGCGGCAACTGTTGCCTCATTCATCTGGTTATGCCAACAGAACCAATGGACCAATGAGTTTGTCTTGATCTTTGTCTCGTGTTTGGCGGTAATTTTGGCCATTTTGATGGTCTCTAATATTCGTTATTACAGTTTCAAAGAAGTTGATTTCAAAGGAAAAGTACCTTTTTTGTATGTATTGTTGTTGGTGGTGTTATTTGCTGCAGTCGCGTCGGATCCTTCCTTAATCATCTGGTTGGCATCTATCGGATATGCTGCTTCTGGCCCATTTCAAACCTTAATGACGGTACAACGTGTACGTAAACATCGGCGTCGGTTGTTGAAGCAACGACGTAAAGAATGATGTTTCGAATAGCATGTTTTTTTTAAAACGCCTATATTTTTTGACAAAAAGAATGTTATTCGCGTACTATTTTGCAATTTTTTGGATTATATAATGAACGGGGAATATTATGAGTGGAAGAGGAAGATCAAGAAGAAATCAACCAAAAACAAACGTAGCAGTTTCGGCTGAGATGTTAACTGGCACTGGTGTGGTTGAGTTTCCTAATAATTCTGGGCTAGATAGTTCTAGTGATAACGCAGAGGTTACAACAACTGATTCAGTTGTACCATCAATGGTTATTAGGGTAGAGGATGAGGTTAATTTTGGCTCTGGTGATGACGTACTGCGTCATGTTGCAGAGACGGATGGAGAGGTTGAGCAAGCTGATTCAGGTGCAGGATCTCCTGCTGCAGAACCCACTGAACTTCATGCTATATTTCGCTCTTCAACACCTAGTCCTGAGCCAGCGTGTGACAATGCGTTTAATGAGGTGGGTTCAGAGCAAGGGCAGGATGAAGAAGTAACAAAGTCTTCTCTAAAACAGGGTGATAATATGGTCCCTGCAGCTGCTTCGGAAGCAGAGCTAGCAGTTACAGATATTTACGGGACTGATACAAAAAGCCCATTTCGGCAATCCTTGAAACTAGGAGCTACAGGCCCAGGAAGACGTTTGTCCGCTGGTCCAAATATGCTTTTTAATCAATACACAATGCAGCGAAGCGAAGCGGTGGTTAAAATAAGATCACTTATGAGTCTGGGTGAGGGTACTATTAATACTGCTATGCAAAATATCGCTATTTGCCTTACTACTGCCATAAACCGAGGCGATTTAAACTGGAGACCTAGTGACCGAAAAACATTAACTGAAAATTTGCGAACGCTACAGTTCACATCCAAATCGTTGTTCAATACTGCGATAAATGCGGTGATTGCTACCGTGTTGTGTTGTTCCTTGGTGGGTGTGGTAGGGCTTTGGTTGACGGGTGCTTTTGATAAAAAGAAAACTGTCAACGGTAGTGCGTTTGCATTTTTTGCTTTTGGTGAGAAACAACACGCTGAAAAAACCATCCATCAAGCTGAGCTTATATTACAACAAGCACCAGCACCCGCGATGAGTTAATTTGTGTAGGTTGGGCCGTTCGGCCCAACATGTACATCTTTAAAAAACGCAATGCTTAAAATAGAACGTCTCAGCAAATAGCTCTTACTTTGTAACGACTCACACGTTCGCCCTGAGGAGCCGCCTTTGCGGCGTCTCAAAGGGTAATGCATTTGAAAGCAAGCCTTCGAGACATATGCCCCGCATCCTCTTCAGGCCGAACGGCCCAACCTACGCAGATCAAAAGTCATTTACTCTTCTTCATGAAAGCGCTGTTCAATCAACTCAACCAAGGCTTTTTCCATCTCTTCTTCGTCCGGACCATCCATGTGCAGGGTCAATACACTGCCTTTTTTGGCAGCGAGCATCATGATGCCCATGATGCTCTTGCCATTGATGGTTTTATTGTCTTTAGAGACGTCTAATTTGCACTGAAACCGTGATGCAGTCGAGACGAATTTGGCTGAAGCTCGAGCGTGCAATCCCAGTTTATTGATGATGGTGATTTGTAGTTCTCTCATTTGAAACTCTGGTTAAGCGCGATGATCTGCGTGTTTTTCTTTATATTTCTGCAATTGTTTTTCTAATTTATCCAGCATCTGATCAATCGAAAGGTACATGTCGGTTGATTCAGCCCTTGCATGCGCTTCAAAATGAGTCATATTCACGGTGCCTTCAGCAATTTGTTGGGCTTTTTCAACCGTCAAAATGACTGTCATGCTGATAATATGTTGAAAATGGTCGCTTAACTTGGACGATTTGTCGTGGATATGAGCTTTCAATGCTTCAGTCAATTCAATATTGTGTCCACTGATTTGAATCTTCATGTTGATCTCCCTTATGTGTTCACTATAAGTGTAAGGGATCAACGCTGAAATAGCGAATAATCGTCGATGGATTCAGTAAGATTAAGATCTGTAGGGTGTTGATTGTGAATGAGTGGGCTAGAACGCCCACTCATAGAAAAAAGTTATTTTACTTTCTTTTCTTTAAAAATCACGTGCTGACGTATGACCGGATCATACATTTTCAGTTCCATCTTTTCAGGATGGTTACGTGGATTTTTGGTTGTTGTTTTAAAGTATCCAGTACCTGCACTGGATTCCATTTTTACTTTTACAGTAACGGCAGCCACTTTAGATTCCCCTTAATTAAATTTTCTCACCTTGTGCACGCAAACGCTGCAACACCAGTTCAATACCCAGTTTATCAATGGTTCTCATACCACGAGCACTAAGTTTGAGGGAAACATAGCGATTTTCATTTTCAACCCAATACGTATGGGTTTGAATATTTGGTAAAAATCGTCGTTTGGTTTTATTGTTCGCATGTGACACTCGGTTTCCCGTGATCGGACGCTTCCCAGTGACTTGGCATACTCTTGACATAATTTCACTCCACATTGAATTTATTTGCACCAGCTTAACTCAAAAATGGTCAATTATGTTGCAAAATAATTTGAAGACGCTCTTTATATCAAATCAAACTATGAGATGCAAGAGAATCTTGAAGAATATTGATAAAACTTACGTAACTGATGCAAAACACCAGAATGGTTACCAAAGCCCTAGGATAAATCGCCGTATAGTGTTTGCATGATGCCCAAGGCTACAATCGCTGCGGTTTCGGTTCGAAGAACACGTGGGCCCAAGCGAATGCTTTGTGCCTGTTGTTGCATGGCCCACTGTACCTCTTGCTCACTAAAGCCGCCCTCTGGGCCAATGAGCAGTGCCAGCTCAGCTGTATCAAGAGGGATTTGTGGCCAAGACTGTGTGGCCTTGGGAGATAAAAGAAAACGATGTTGAGCGGCCGTGGTTAGCAGATAATGTTCCAATGAGCACGCTGGATAAAGGATAGGTATGTCGTTGCGTCCTGATTGCTCGCACGCAGACACAGCGATGGCCTGCCATTGCTGTTGCTTCTTGTGTAATCGTGTTTCATCCAGTCGTACTACACTGCGTTCTGTGAGTAGGGGTGTGATGCTGGTCACGCCCAATTCAACGGCTTTTTGAATGATCCACTCCATCTTATCACCTTTGGCAATAGCCTGTGCGAGATGAATGGAGCGGGGAGATTCTCGATTCACAGCCATCATCGAATCGATACAAACTTGGATGTTTTTCTTGTGCGCAAAGCATATCGTTGCTTTGAATTCGTAGTTATCACCGCGAAAGAGGTTGAGTTCTGAGCCTACCGGCATGCGCAAAACCAAACCAACATGTTGTGCTGCTGATTCAGACAATGGCACGATATCGCCAGGTTGGTAGGTACCGGGTTGATAAATGCGGATGGTTCTCATAGACACGACCAAAAAATTTTTTACAAAGGTTAAGTCTATGTTAGACTTCACCTTTTTCAAAGGATTTAAGCAAAATCAACGGTAAACGCCTCTAAACGATAGACATCCGAGCGCCACGCTTTAAACGCAAAACAGGGATCGATGCTTGATATTCGACCGGATGAATGGCGTACATAAGCACAGCAATCAGCTAGACATCAAGCATGTCATGTCGACATTTTAGGTGTGCTACCTTGAGTAAAATCCTGTTTTTTTTTGGAGAGATACATGACAAAGGTTCGTTCAGAAACGGATAGTATGGGAGCAATCGATGTTCCTGCCGATAAATATTGGGGTGCGCAAACAGAGCGTTCTCTTCATCATTTTAATATAGGGCATGACCTCATGCCTATCGAATTGATTCATGCGTTTGGTATTTTAAAAAAAGCGGCTGCTTTGACCAATCAAGCTTTGGGGAAATTGGCAGACGACAAAGCCGAATTGATTATCAAAGTTGCGGATGAAGTCAGTTCGGGACAATGGGATGCTCATTTTCCTTTGCATGTGTGGCAAACCGGGAGTGGTACGCAAACCAATATGAATGTCAACGAAGTGATTTCGAACCGTGCGATTGAATTGGCAGGCGGAGTTATGGGATCGAAACAGCCTATTCATCCCAACGATGACGTGAATATGTCACAGTCATCTAATGACACATTTCCCACGGCCATGCATATTGCTGCAGCACTGGGTATTCAGCAAACATTGATTCCTGCTGTGACGCAATTACGCGATGGGTTGGCGGATAAAATGCGGGCGTTTCAAGATATTATTAAAATTGGTCGCACACATTTGCAAGATGCTGTGCCCATGACGCTTGGGCAAGAGTTTTCGGGATATGTGGCACAGTTGGATGCTTGCTTGCATCGTTTGAACGAAGTGCTGCCTGAATTGTACGAGTTAGCACTTGGAGGTACGGCGGTGGGCACAGGGTTAAATACCCATCCGGAGTTCGCAAAGCGTTCTGCAGAACAGATTGCGCGCCTGACCGGGTTGCCTTTTTGCTCAGCACCCAATAAGTTTATGGCGTTGGCCTCGCATGAAGCGTTAGTGATGGCGCAATCTGTGATGAAGACCCTGGCGTGTGCTCTGATGAAAATTGCCAATGACGTGCGTTGGTTAGGCTCAGGTCCGCGATGCGGCTTGGGTGAACTGATACTACCGGAGAATGAACCTGGTTCTTCTATCATGCCAGGTAAAGTCAATCCTACTCAAGCTGAGGCGATGACCATGGTATGTGCACAAATCATGGGTGCTGATGTGACGGTGGGTATTGCTGCCAGCCAAGGAAATTTTGAATTGAATGTGTTTAAGCCGGTGATCATTTTCAATGTGATGCATTCGATTAATCTTTTGGCGGATACCTGTCTGTCGTTTTTGCAATTCTGTGTCGAGGGATTAGAACCTAATCGCCAAGTTATTGATCATTATCTGCATCATTCATTGATGCTGGTTACGGCTTTGAATCAGCATATTGGCTATGATAAAGCGGCTAAAATTGCCAAAACAGCGCATCATGAGCATAGTTCTTTGAAAGAGGCTGCGGTCAAATTGGGCTTTCTAACGGCACAACAATTTGATGATTTTGTGAAACCAGAGGAGATGGTTGGTTTTCATGACAAATGACAAAACATTAAGACGCATCAAAAGCTTTGTGTTGCGAGCTGGTCGGCTAAGTCCTAGACAAAAACTTGGATTGGAGCAGTGGTTGCCGAACTATCAACTGACGCTTGAAGATGCGCCTTGGAACATGACCGAATGCTTTGGCCGATCAGCTGATGTAGTGATTGAGTTGGGGTTTGGGATGGGCCAGACATTGATTGCCATGGCACAGGCTCAGCCGCAGATTAATTTTTTGGGTATTGAAGTGCATCAGGCTGGCATTGGTAGCTTGGCTGCCGAATTGCATGACCACGCTATTCAAAATGTACGAATCGCGCCTTATGATGCTGTGGAAGTGTTGCAGCAGGGTATTGCTGCAGATACGTTGGCTGGGATAAACATCTTTTTTCCCGATCCTTGGCCTAAGTTGCGCCACCATAAGCGTCGGTTGATTCAACCTGAGTTTGTAAGTTTGGTGCTTGAAAAAATCAAACCAGGTGGATTCATTCATTTGGCAACCGATTGGCAAGATTATGCTATGCATATGTTAGATGTGTTGTCACATCAACCAGATTTGGTCAATCATCAGCCTGGCGGTGGGTTTATTCCAAGACCTGAGTCACGTCCTCTGACGAAATTTGAACAACGTGGTATGAACTTGGGACATGAAGTATGGGATTTATTGTTTACGCGTAAAATGATGGTTGCACAAAAAGTGCAGACCCCCTAGAATTCCTAAATTGAAAAATAATAATCGGAGCACGCATGGGCTGGAATGAGCCAGATAATGACAAGAGCCCTTGGGGTGGGAAATCACAACCGCCTGATTTGGATGAAACTTTGAAACAATTGAAAGCCAAATTAAACAAGTTTTTGGGTAAACCAAAACGGGGTAACATCAGTCCACCTTTAGAGTCTTTTTCTTCAAAAGGAGAGAAATGGTTTGCTTCTATGCTTGCTATAGTCGTTGTGGTCCTGTGGGGATTGTCAGGGATTTTTATCATTGACCCTGCGGAACAGGCAGCAATTTTAAGATTTGGTCGATATGTGAAAACAGTTGGCCCAGGGCCGCACTGGATTCCCAGGTTCATTGAATCCAAAGTGGTCTTAAATGTTGACCGTGTTTCGGATTATTCTTATTCTGCTCAAATGTTAACCAAGGATGAAAATCTGGTGTCAGTCGCAGTTGCGGTGCAATATCGAATTGGAGATCTGCAGGATTATTTATTTAATATTGCTAATGTAGAAGAAAGCTTACAGCAAGCTACTTCAAGTGCATTACGTCAGGTTGTGGGTACTACTACTCTAGATCAACTGATCACTGAAGGTCGGGAAGCATGGGGATCTAGCGTACAAGATTCGCTGATCAACATACTCGCGCGTTATAAAACAGGGATCGTGATTGTCAACGTATCACCACAGCCTGCGCGTGCGCCTGAAAATGTGCAAGATGCGTTTGATGATGCCATCAAAGCCCAAGAAGATGAAAAACGATTTAAAGAGCAAGCTCGTGCGTATGCTGCACGTGTCATCCCTATTGCAGAAGGTAATGCAAAGCGAGTGACAGAAGAAGCCAAAGCTTACGCTCAACAGATTGTGTTAAAAGCAACAGGGGAAACCGCAGGGTTTTTACAACTATTACCAGAGTACGAACGTAATCCTTTCGTGCTTCAGGAAAGAATGTATTTAGATACCATGGAGAAAATATTGCAGAAAACCACAAAAATTATTGTGGACAGTAAATCAGGCTCTCTGTTGTATTTACCTTTGGATAAATTGATGTCGCGAGACATGTTAGATGCTCCTGAGTCTAAACAGAGAGATTCAAACTCATCTATGGCGGGTGAGTCACTACAAGCCAATTCATCAGTTATAGATGGACGGCCCATGATAAGGCCTACAGAACAAGAAGGGAGAACTGACTGATGAAAGCAAGCAAACTAGTCATGAGCACGATATTTGTTCTCGTTTTTTTGATCATAGCGACTTCGATTTTTACGGTTCGACAGGGCCAGCATGCGATTGTATTGAGATTAGGTCGTTTGGTGAATGATCCTCAAACCAATGCGTGCTTGATACTTGCACCTGGATTGCATGCCAAACTGCCCTTTATTGAAAGTGTGCGTATATTCGATACCAGACTTCAGACTTTGGATATCAAATCATCACGAATCGTGACCAAAGAGAAAAAGGATGTGATGGTTGATTACTATGTCAAATGGAAAATTGAAGATTTGGCTCGGTATTTTAAATCAACCGGTGGCAATGCATTCAAAGCTGAAACCTTGTTGGAACAACAGTTGAATACGTCATTGCGAGCGCAATTCGGAAAACGTACTATTTCAGATGTGGTGTCAGGCGGACGTGATGATCTGATGGATGTGCTGCGCGAGGGCGCAGAACGTCAAGCCAGCGAACTGGGGGTGCATGTGGTGGATGTGCGGATCAAAGGCATTGAGTTGCCAGCCAATACCAGCAATGCCATTTATCAAAGAATGCGCGCTGATATGCAAAAAATTGCCAATCACCATCGAGCGGATGGTCATGCCAAAGCGGAAGAAATTTCCGCCATGGCAGATGCCGAAGTAACCGTATTGCTAGCAACCGCAAGAAGTGAGGGGCAAGTCATTCGCGCAGAAGGCCAAGCCAAAGCCGCTGAGATATATGCCAATGCTTTTGGTAAGAATAAAGATTTTTTTGCTTTTTATCGTAGTTTGAAGGCTTATGAGGGCAGTTTTACAAGTAAGCAGGATGTCTTGGTATTGGATCAAAATAATGACTTCTTTAATTATTTCCGTTCTATGACCGGGTCTCGTTCTACAGTGTCGAAACAATAATGGGCTTACCTTTGGTGAGTGATGCATCAACCGATATCGCTTTAGGGTTTAAATGAAGAGTAGATTATGATTAAAAATATTGTAGTACTTGGCACACAGTGGGGTGACGAGGGCAAAGGAAAAATTGTTGATTTACTGACACAAGATGCTCAAGCGGTGGTTCGTTACCAGGGTGGACATAATGCTGGTCACACTTTAAAGATCAATGGTCAAAAAACGGTGTTGCATTTAGTTCCTTCAGGAATTTTGCGAACGCATGTCCGTTGTTATATCGGTAACGGAGTGGTGGTTTCTCCTGAAGCATTGATTCATGAAATCAATACGTTAGAACAGGCGGGACTTGATGTGCGAAGTCGTCTAAGAATTTCTGCAGCTTGCCCTTTGATTTTACCCTGTCACGTTGCCCTGGATAAAGCTCGTGAATCACGTCATACGCAGATTGGTACAACAGGACGAGGAATCGGTCCTGCTTATGAAGATAAAGTGGCGCGGCGAGCTCTGAAAATCAATGATTTACTCCATCTGGATCGTTTTGAGAAAAAGTTGATTGATCTTCTGGAATATCATAATTTTATGCTGACCCAATATTATAAACAGCCTAGTATTGATGCGCAGCCTATTTTGGAGGATGCCCGGGCGTGGGCTGAGATGTTGCAACCGATGATCATCGATGTCACCACGGCGATTCATGAGCACCGTGAGCGTAAAGATGTGATTTTATTTGAAGGTGCACAAGGTGTGTACTTGGATATTGATCACGGTACTTATCCGTTTGTGACCTCTTCAAATACCTGTGTCGGCAGCGTGACCAATGGATCTGGACTGGGTCCACGTGATCTAGATTATATTTTGGGGATCACCAAAGCCTATACCACGAGAGTGGGATCTGGCCCATTTCCTACAGAATTGCATGATGATATTGGTCAACAAATAGCAACACGTGGGGTGGAGTTTGGCGCAACCACTGGCCGGGCACGTCGTTGTGGTTGGTTTGACGCGGTCTTGGTGAAGCGTGCGATTGAGTTGAACAGTATCACTGGATTATGTCTTACCAAATTAGACGTTTTAGATGGTTTGACGGACATTAAAGTGGCTGTTGCTTATGTGGACAAACAAGGTAAACGCTATGAGCGCCCCCCAGCTGCTGCAGAAGATTTTCTGGACTTAGAACCTATCTATGAAACCCTACCCGGTTGGCAAGATTCTACTGTAGATGTCACAAGCTTTGATGCGCTGCCGCAGAATGCACGCGCTTATATTGCTTATTTGGAGCGGTTGCTCAATATTCCAATTGATATGATTTCTACTGGTCCTGAACGTGATGCGACTATTATGAAAAACAAGATACTAGATAGAGCCTAACATGTCGTTCAAAGGGTTAGGTTTGCTGTGTATGATGTGCTGCGGTTATATGTCTGGTGTTCATGCTGATGAGCCCTTAAAAAAAGATACGATGGCCGCAGATATTTTAGTGTATATCAATCAATTTCGTGTTCAGCATGGATTGTCTAGATTACAGATGAACTCAGTGCTCACACGAGAAGCAACCGTTCATAGCGTCGATATGGCGAAGCATCGTGTAGCATTTGGACATGATGGATTTTCACAACGCATGGATCATGTGCATCAATCCATTCAAACAGCGCAATCAGGCGCAGAAAATGTAGCATTTAACTATAAAACCGCAAAAATAGTTGCTGAGGGTTGGATTCATAGCCCAGGGCATCGACGCAATATTCTAGGGCATTATGACCAAACAGGCATTGGCATCGCGCGTGATGCATCCGGTCGCCCTTATTTTACTCAGTTATTTTTGAAAACCAAGCCAGCGTAGGGTTTGATAGGCGGTGCATGATTGTGTGCTGTGTATTTCAAACGCAATCAGGGTCTGCTCAAAAACAAACAGTAGTCTTTGCGCCTTGACGGATAGAAATTTGTATCCTAGATTTAGTAGCAGATGAGTTGGGTTAGAATGACTTGTTGTGTATCTACGTTAAACTAAAAAGGAGTTTACTATGAATAGGATGAGTTTTTTACCTGCAGTATTGGCCGGTGCGCTTTCTCTAGGTATCAGTACGGGTGCTTTTGCTCTGAATGGAGGCGGCGATTTCGAGCCACTTTTGATCGGTATCGAGCAAATCTTGAATAGCGCCAACACTCTTGAACAAACTCAAAAGCCTCAAGTTGATGTAATAGAAGCCCAGATCAATCTTATTCAACAACCAGCAGTTAAAAATGCTTTACAAGCTCAGTTATCAGCCGCAAAAGCATCCATACAGAAGGATGTAAACAGTATAAAAACAAGTGTGCAGTCATTGAAGGCTACGGTAAACCAAATGCAATCTATACAAGAAAGTCTGAAAAAGGCTGCTGTTCTACAAGCAGCCCAGAAGCGTACTCCCAATATGTAATAGTAAAGTATAGTGTATTGATTTTAATGACTAACTTACGTCATCTTGTGTAAAGCGAGAGGTCCCCTTGATGCTTGAACAGATCTTTCGCTTTGCTCAGGATGGGTAAAGATATGGCTGCAGTACGAAGGCGGTAGGTAAATTGTCAGCAGACCCTATTGTAAAAGAATGGATGATTTTCAATCCTTAGTGTGATTATAAATGAAACTCGTTAATTGCTAATTATCGGAAATTTGCTGCGGAATATAGATTTTTTGAGTATAAATAGTGTAAATTATATTGAATATAATCAATATTGTGATTTTGCGTAACTCCCCACGTCATCCCGAGCGCAGCGAGGGATCTCCTGTCGTGTGGTACT
>CAZVEH010000052.1:0-5525 GCA_964625775.1 uncultured Legionella sp.
TGCCACACGACAGGAGATCCCTCGCTGCGCTCGGGATGACGTGGGGAGTTACTTTTAATTTAATAAGTTAATGCAATATGTGCGTTTATGAAATCAGATAGTATTTTTAATTTTTACTGGCATAGATAATAGGGCGTGTTGACAATTGCCCCCCGCCTACGTGCCTCGGCTTGTCCCTGAGAGTTCCTCAGAAAATAAGGTAATAAGTTATTGAAATACTTAGAAATTAAAAAATTGAAAGTGCATGACGTATATGATCAAATAGCGTTTACGAGACAATATGAGATTGAACGTCATGCAACAGATGAGATTATTACATAGTTTATTTAAAAAACAATTACCATCGATACATAAAACCAGGCTTCAAAATCTATTTGATGCATGTGAAACAGCCATTAAGAGCAATCAGCTGTATTTAACTGGCCTAGGAAGACAGTTATCAAATAAAAATAAAACGAGTAGCAACATTCAAAAGATTGACCGTTTACTAGGAAATGGCCATCTGTGCGCAGAACAAAACAGTTTTTATCAAGTGATGTTTTCCTATTTAATTCAAGAGCACTCTACACCTTGGCTTCATGTTGATTGGACGTGCATTAACGCGACAACAAATTTATATGTTTTAAGGGCGAGTCTTTCCATGTCTGGTCGATCAATTGTTATTTATGAAGAGAGTCATCCAAAGAAAAATGAAAATAATCATGCAACTCACAAAGCATTTTTAAATCAGCTCAAAAAATTATTGCCTCAATCGGTTAAGCCGATTATTGTGACGGATGCAGGATTTCGTGCGCTGTGGTTTCAACATGTACTAGACCTTGGCTGGGATTTTGTCGGACGATTGCGTAATAAAAACTTGGTTCTCGTAGAGAGTTCATCGTTCTGGGAGTTAAGCCATACATTTTTTTCACAGGCGACAATAAAACCTCGTTACTTAGGGCATGGACTTTTAACGGAAAAAGGAAAAGTTCCTGCTCATTTTGTTGTGTATAAAGGGTTAAGTAAAAATAGGCATAAGCTCAATAAAAACAAAAAAAACAGTCGTTCTGGGAAAAGCAGACTACATTCAGCCGCGAATAAAGAGCCATGGGTTCTTGTCACTTCTCTTGTTTTAAATGAACATAACGCAAACTTAGCTGTAAATATCTACCGCCAAAGAATGCGAATTGAAGAAAATATAAGAGATACTAAATGCCCACATTACGGTTTAGGTCTTAAAAACAGCCTTTCTAAGTCTCCAGCTCGACTAGGGATTTTGCTGCTTATCGCAGCGATAGCTACCTTTGCTGCATGGCTTGCTGGTATAGAAATAAAACGTCGAGGTCATGCTGCAGATTTTCAAGCTCATTCTGCAAAATTTACTCACGCTTTATCAATCGTTTTTTTAGGGAGAGAGGCCTTAAAAAGAGGAGTTAAAGTCACACAAAAACAATTCTATACGGCACTCAATTTGTTGTTTCAAATAAATAGGGAAGCTCAATTAGAGACTCCTTTATGAAAAAAAGTGAGGATCGTTCAGGGACAAGCCGAGGCACGTAGGCGGGCGGAGCAATTGTCAACACGCCCTAATTTCGGAATTTTTCAACCCCATTGTGGTTGAAAAATAACCCCTTTGGGGTTACTATGTGTTTGTGAAAATAAAAACAACATTGCAAGTAGTAGTTGAAACGCCGGAGTATATCAAACAGGCAAAACTATATATGGATGCTAATCATCAAAAAGAATTTATTGATTACATAGCCGAAAATCCATTAAAAGGGGATGTGATTTCCGGTGCTGGTGGGGCAAGAAAAAATCGTTGAAATTTATGAGGAGAATGATAATGAGTGATATCGGAGGAAGTTTAATTTGCGGTGCACTAGAAGTGCTTAATTATGCTCTGGGTCAAAAAAAGGGTGTTAAGTCTCATAAAATTAAAGTGCCTGATGAAATCGATGTGGAAAAGATTAGAAAAAAGTTGCACATGAGCCGGCAGCAATTTTGTGATGAATTTGGTTTTAGTATTCGTACATTGGAAAAATGGGAAAGGAAGGAGCGGCTACCAGAAGGGCCAACGCGAGCATATTTAACTGTTATTTCTCAAAATCCAAAGGCAGTTATTGCCGCATTAAAACATGCGTCCTAATATACCAGCCACAATAAATTTTAGTAATGGACCGTCGAGAATGGTGCATGTAAGACAAGCATTATGGGTCTGAATTTTGTCCTATCGCGCATGGCGCGTTAGGACGTTAAAGCAAAAAACGTTGATTTCATGCGGGAAAATTTGATGTTCAAAGGCATCGTCACTGCGGATAAATCCTGCAGTGACGATGGGGTCTGATGGATTTAGGACATGTGATTAAAAAGCAGAAGAATAAAAATACAATTTATGATAAAATCGCGCACTAAACTTTATATCATGTGCAATGGTCGACCATTTTCGGCTTTGTACGCCGCCAGAAGGACTCCTTGTTATGCCTTACACACGCAAACAGCAGCATTATATTAGCCATTTCATTCAGCATGTTGAGCGGGTGTTGTCTTTTTTGGGAACGGACGAGGCGAATACCTTAGATAAAGCATTGGGTATGGCCGAGCAAGGGGTTAACACAGCGACGACGGTATTGGGTTCGGTTACTACGATATTGAATGTGATGGGTGTTGTTGCGGCGGTACCATCTGGCGGATTGTCGTTGCCTGCGGCGGGTGCGGTGATTGGCTTGTTGCAGCTGGGGCATGCGAGTTATAAGTTTGTACAAAAGCAGCGTAACGGAGAAGAGGAGATACCGTTATCTGCGGATGAGCTGAATGCGGTGCAGCAACGCTTATCTATATTGTTATTGTGCAGAGAAGTTGCGAGTGTGGCTTCGAGTACGCGCTATTGTCATATGGTGGATGGGTTATTGACCGATGTGGGTGTGGCGGAATTTGCGCGATATGGTGCGGCACGGACGATAAAATATATTGTACCGTTTTTAACTACGCAGTTGCCAACAGCAGAAGCGGTTTTGAATCATTTACACCAAAGTGTTAACCATCCGACGCAATTACTAACGATGAATAAGTATGCTGTGCCACAAGGCGACTTGATTGGTAAGATGTATGCGAAATGGGCTTATGCCCGTGCTCGTGTGGCGCATGTGAGCATTGCTGAGGCGGGAAGCGGGTCTTGGGTGTTTTATGCGTCGTCTAGAGAGGCGGGCAGCACAGAGGAACAAATGGGGTTTAATCAAGAAACGACGTTGTCTAAATATGGCTACATGGTGTTACCTGATGCTGGTCTTGATGCTTATCTAAAACAACGACATGCAAAAAAGCTGGAAAAGCCTCTGGCATTAAGCGCTATATCCAAAGATATCAAGCCATATTTATGTACTGAAATGACTGTCACACGCGCTTTGGTGGATGCTTATTTGGCGGTGGCGCGCGCATCGAATACTAAATGGTCTTTGAGCATCAATGACTATCTTAGCCAACAATTTGGGGTGCGTTGTATTGCAAGTTGTCATGATGATGTTTTGCAGGGGTTAAACTTAAGCAAAGGGGATTTTAGCGAAGTTAACTTCAGACGAGCGGATTTGAGTGGCTGTGATGTGTCTGACACACGCTGGGATGGTGCGCATTTAGATGAGGCGAAACTGGGTAACGACTCAAAGCGTATAGTATTGCAGGGTGCTTCGTTTCAAAATCTTACGGCTGAAAAAAGTTATTGGGAAGATGTGGATTTTGCGGGCTCTGATTTTTGTAGAGCATTGTTAAGTGGCGCGCAATTATCTCGTTGTTCTTTGCAACATATGGTGTCGATTGGTGCGGTGTGGGATTGGGCAGAAATGCATGAGATGTCGCCACCAGAAGAGACGTTTTTAACGCGATTAAATGAAGAATATCAGGCGCGTTTAAAGCTTGAGCAACGCATGGATGTTGTAGAAGAAAATATAAAAATCTTAGAAGACACCACACGCACACATGATAGACGTTTGATTGAGCTTGAAGCGCGTTATATTAGCATGCCAATAGCTTCTGGTACTTGGGAGCAGTTTGTATATCCACGAGATGTGTGTTTTCAGCCAAGACCTGGGCTATGGTCAGAACTTGAAACACGATTTGCAAACCTACGTTCAACGCCTGTTGTATTGAGTGGTCTTGGCGGCATGGGCAAGACCAGCCTTGCATCGGAATGGGCGTATGCACAAAAAGAAGCGGGACGTTATGAATACGTTCGTTGGGTGAATATGGATACGCCGCAACAATTTGGTAGTCTTCAAAATTGGGCCAGAGCCTTAGGCTTGCCCTATGAAAAAAAATCCATATCAGAACTCTGGGTGATGATTGCTCAAAATATAGCCGATAAGAATTGGTTAGTTGTGTTGGATAACGTTGAAAATTACGCAGCGATTCAAGAAGGCTTGTCGACATTTCGCCTAACACCACAACAGCATATTCTTATCACGTCTCGAGATGAGACGAGTTGGACGCGTCCCATTCGAGTGGATGTGTATACCCAAGAAGAAGCGTTAACCTATATTCAACAACAAATGGAAGCCTCAGACCACCGTGGCTTTGAATCGAAAGCCGCCCAATCATTGGCGGAGCGCTTGGGGTATCATCCTTTGGCACTGGAATTGGCGATGGCGGCGGTTTGTTTAGACCAATTGCCTTTGAAAGCCTATCAAGACCGCTTGTCGCGTCATGGGTTGGATGTTTTAAGCGCATCAACACCCACCCAAAGTCAGGCACAGGTCAATGTCCATCGGGCCATCACGGCTTTGTGGAGTGACGGCTTGCCCAAGTTAACTGCAGATGCACTGAAACTATTGCGCGTGATAAGTTTTATTGACCCACAAGGTGGTGCGCGTGCGGTATTATTACCCCTTGTTCAAAACGATGAAACACGTTTAAGCCAAGCTTTGCGATTGTTGAGACAGCAATCGTTTGTAAAGCGCGTGGATTTGGTAGAAGGCGAGCAGACCATAGAAACATGGAGTGCACATCGGTTGTTGCAAGAAGTGGTTCGTGAAGACTTGGTGCAAGCATTTGCCAATAACGAAGCCGCTTGGCAGAATTTTTTGAAAGACAGCTGGGATGCGATTGCGGTCGACTTTCCAATGAACATCGACACAACCCAAGATGTGTTTGCTATTGCAAGAGGGGTTGAGCATGGCAATACATTTTTAAATCATATGACGGCTATTTCTGCTGTTTGGCCAACTGACCAATGTGCTCGAAGCTTGGTGCCTTGGCAGGCTAAGGTCTTGGGTCGGGTGGGTTATGGTGAATATTGTGTGGTGCGTTATGCCAAAGCCCTTGAACATCTTGCCATGTCGTTAAGTTTGTATAAAACCATTCATGGCGAAACGGCGAATCATCCTGAGATTGCCAAAAGTCTTGGTAACTTAGGAAGCGTGTATAGCTCTCAAGGCAACTACCCCAAAGCCATAGAATATCATCAAGCCTCGTTAGCCATGATGCGTGCGATTCATGGTGAAACGGTGAATCATCCTGGTATTGCCATAAGTCTTAATAACTTAGGAAACGTGTATAAC
>CAZVEH010000052.1:5625-15974 GCA_964625775.1 uncultured Legionella sp.
TCTCAAGGCAATTACCCCAAAGCCATAGAATATTTTGAAGCCTCATTAGCCATGGAGCGTGTGATTCATGGTGAAACGGCGAATCATCCTGAGATTGCCGTGAGTCTTGGTAACTTAGGGGACGTGTATAACTCTCAAGGCAATTACCCCAAAGCCATAGAATATTTTGAAGCCTCATTAGCCATGGCGCGTGCGATTTATGGTGAAACGGCAAATCATCCTGATATTGCCACAAGTCTTAATAACTTAGGGCGCGTGTATTCCTCTCAAGGCAATTACCCCAAAGCCCTAGAATATTATGAGGCCTCATTAGCCATGAAGCGTGCGATTCATGGTGAAACGGCGAATCATCCGGGTATGGCCGCAAGTCTTAATAACTTAGGAAGCGCGTATAACTATCAAGGCAATTACCCCAAAGCCATAGAATATTATGAAGCCTCATTAGCCATGCAGCGTGCGATTCATGGTGAAACGGCGAATCATCAGAGTATTGCCACAAGTCTTAATAACGTAGGGAGTGCGTATGGTTATCAAGGCAATTACTTCAAAGCCATAGAATATTATGAAGCCTCATTAGCTATGGCGCGTGAGATTCATGGTGAAACGGTGAATCATCCAGGTATTGCCTCAAACCTTAATAACATAGGAAGCGCGTATAACCATCAAGGCAATTACCCCAAAGCCATAGAATATTATGAAGCTTCATTAGTCATGAGGCGTGCGATTTATGGTGAAACGGCGAATCATCCTGAGATTTCTACAACCTTTGGTAACTTAGAGCGGGCTAAAGCTAGGCTAAATAATTCAAACAGGACACCAAATAAGGCAACTGATGAAGGTTGTACAGCAATGGATTGTTGTGTTTGCGTCTCTTGTTGTCCATGTTTTGTTGTTTATGCAGGTTTAGACTCATGTGGATTTTTTGCAAAAAATACCCGGGTTAATATTGTGGGCCAATCTGTGAATACAAAAGATGGCGCAAACAGTGCTAAAAACCCAATGCTAGAGATGACCATGCAGCGCTAAATTGAGATTCATTTAATGATTGTCCTGGTATCTTATGCCTCTTTCTATCTATTTAAAGTAGGCATGAGGGCTTATTAACCCCGGTTATGAGTTTTTCATGAACAACTCGCGATTAGCTTAATAACCGACAAGTTCAAATGCTGCAATCAAATGAGTCATTGCATTACATATTGAGCGATGTCTTGTACTTAATGAGCCAAAATATCAGCGACCCCATGAAGGACTACAGATGGTCTATTCGGAAATTCAGCGGTTAATTTGAGAGTTCCACCCATAGCGGCGACATATTTGCTCTTTGAGCCCCTGTGTCTCCAATATAATTTGTCCTTTTGTTTCATGGCTGGAGGCACTAGATTCAACAGTTCGTCACAGGGTTAAAGCACGCTTAGCCAGAGTGGCGATTGGAAATCATGGTGAATATAAAGTACTTAATGATGGTATAAATGAATTGAAATTTAAGTTTGGCTCTGGTTATCGAATTTATTTTAGTGATATTGATGGGTTTCTTGAAGCCCTTCGCAATGTTGTAGACGTTCATGGTGGTATGACAAAACTATCTGAATCGGCATCAAAAGGCAGAAAAGAAGGTCTTTTAGCAGGGAAAATCGAGATTGCTAGAAAATTATTGCAAGAAAAAACTGATCCAGCATTTGTTGCAAAAATTACCGAATTATCGATAGAAATAATCAAAGAACTGCAAAAGAAGCATAACTAAGATTATTTCAAATATATCTTAGTTATCGACCGTCGAGAACTCCCAATTCACGAGTGATGATTTCACGAGCTTTACGATCAATGGTTCTTTGATTGGTTTTTAGTGATTTTGAAGGCATGCCTTTTTTTAAGAGATCTTGAGCAAGCGCATAACCTTTGTGTCAAATACTCCTTTCATACTCGATTAGCCCAAATTCTAAAGCGCGTGCCTTGTTGAGATTTAACGCGGTAACCTACAGAAATAATTACATCAAGGTTATAATGTTTGATTGAGTACTCTTTGCTATCGGAGGCAGTTGTCAAGGATTCCTTGACAACTGCCTCGTCAATTTAAAATAAATGCCACATTTGATCAAATTTGGCAATTGTATCAATTTGATCGGGAGCTGAGAGGAAAACATTAGTTGACGGTTATTTTTTTTTTTTGTAGCATCCGTGCAACTCAAGTGCTATAAAAAGCCGACGATTTTGGATAAATCTATAAAAGCAAAGGACTATGCTCATTACACCGCTAACCAGAGTGCTGCAGAATTTTTGGCTATTTGGCAAACAGCAACGTATGATGACTAACTTAGGGATGGGAATGCCGTCACATTTTTATACAAGAGCCATTTTGGAGTGTAAGCACACTTCAGTATTTGATTCCCCTGTTGAGGCGCCTATTCATGCTCTTTTGAAGACGATGTTGCCTTCATGTCAAAATGCTGTGTTTACCCATGATCATCAATGTGCTGAGCAAAACCCAGCCTTTTACTTTATCAAGCGTTTCTCTGGGTTAACCAATGAAAACTATGGCGTAATTGCGAATCAAAATAAGTATGTTCTTAGGGTGTCAGGTTGCCTAGATCCTGATATTGACAGGAAAGCTGAATACGAAAGTATGCAGCTGTTTGCTAATCAGGGATACGCACAACTTCCAGTTTATTTTGATACAAGTAATGGAAATATGCTTAGACCTTATGCTGATGGTAAAGACTTGCATCCAGGCCTATTAACTGGTCAGTTAAATCAAAAAATCGCAAAATTTATGGCTGATTTCCATCATAAAACTTTTCCTTTACCTCTATCCATGACTAGTTTACAACGTATGGAAAAACTGCATCACGCTTTGATCGAAAGAAACGTTAAATTGCCAGAAAACTATCAAAATCTTTATGAAAAAGCACTCATTGTAGAACATAAGCAACAATGTTTAAATTTGCCTTTGTGTGTATCGCATAATGACGCCCATCCAGGTAATTTTATCCAATATCCTGGTGATAAAATGATGCTCATAGATTTTGAGAATGCTGCAATGTCTTACCCGTCCTGGGATGTTTCTTATTTCGGAGTGTTTGCTAATTTAGATGTTGACGCGAAACTTAAGTTTATAGATTCGTATTTTGGTGCAACTAAACTTGAAAAACTTATAACGCGCAATAATTTTAAGAATAGTGTGATTGCTTATATGCCAATAGTCGAGTTTCATGGATTATTGCGTTTATTGTTGCGAGCTGGCAACCCAAATTTACTCTATAAACCTAAAGAAATTGACGATTGGGTTTCTATTGCTGTCAAGAATACATGTAATGCATTTTCTGCTGAAATCATTCAAGAGGCGCTGCATTCTTTACCTGTAGAACCGTCATTTAAACCCAGTTATATATAGCTGAACACCTCAGTATGCTCTAGAAGGAGAGTAGATTGGTTAAACTAGTGATTAAACTTTTAGGTTTGCAACACAGCAAACCGCAGATTTTTTTGGATGATATTTTGATTTTTGATATGGACTCGATAACAGCCCAAGATCATGCAACTACCAATATTATTCACATGAGAGACACACCCATTATCCAAGAAATTGTTTCAGGTGAAAAAACTACTATTGAGCTGGTTGATGATATTATTAGTAAAATCCTAAAAGCAGCAACGCCCCCTGATTTACATGGTACAAATAGCAAATTTAATTATACTCTTGTTAATGATAGAGAAATGAGGTATGAACCTTATGCGAAGTTTGATTCTCGCACCCATACACAATTGACTTTTGATTTTGAGGTGCGGTTGAAAAAAAAATCTTGTACTTCTTTCTTTACGGTTAGTTTTGTCAGCGCATATTTTATTACAGCGGTGATGATGAGCATGTTTTATGCTCTTGGGGTTGCAGAATCTTCTCCAAAAGGTACTCAAAAATTCACCGCAGCTATGTCCGGCCTATCTTCTCTTGTTTTAACAATGTTGACTTTTACGTACTCAGGCGCTTTAGGATATATTCACGACGTGTCTCTATTGTTAAACCGAACGTTGTGCGATCGCGGGAATCAATTTGAATACTTGAAAAGTGAATTACATTCTTTATGTCAACTTAATCATTCCTCTTCACCTAACCACACATCCAGGATGAAAGAGAATTTAATTTTCTTAGGATTTAGCATTATAGTTTTGATAGGAGTGACTTCAGGTAGTCTTACGATGTATCAGTCAATAAAGTCTCTTGGAGACAAGCCTGATTCGGTTCTTTCTAAAAAGTTTATTCCTTTTTTAGCCTATGGATTAGCAGCGTTTAATTTCATGGATGGCTTGATTGTGTATGAGAGCTTTGCTTGGCAGGCATCAAGAGAGTTAAGTAAAAATAGTTTATTCAAATGTGTGAATAAACGCTTGAAAATAGTTGATGATGAAGAAAAAAGAGTGGAAATGTCCTGCGCGGTTTGACTTAAATACTGCATGAGAACTCAAATATGAGAACGCAATTTAATAAAAAAACAGTTAGTATCAGGCAGTTAGCTTCATTTTGGATGATACCGATCGCGCGTAATAAAGGTGTTGTGGTTTTAATATTAGCTACCATGAGTGTATGGTCTTTATTTGAGAGTTTTTTTCCGCTATTTATCAGTGAAACTGTCACGGCAATGAGTTCAAGTCATGCTCGTATCAGCAATACAGTGTTGCTCCTTGGCGTATACTATTGCGGGATGCTGGCTACACTCGAGTTGGCGATGAGACTTAATGAGTATATGCAGATTTTATTTCTACCTGCAGCATCTGCTATGATCAGACAGAATTTAATGCGCGCTCTTAGGGAGCATTCGATCGGGTTTTATCGTGATAGCTTTAGCGGTTCTTTGGTTTCTAAGATCGAGTTGGTTGTAAAATCATTTGAAAATTTTTTTCGCTCTTCTATTAATGGATTTTATCCAGTATTGGTCATGTTTATCACATCAAGCGTGCTACTGTTTTTCACACTGCCTCTTTTCTCAATTATTTTTACCGTTTGGTTTGCATTACTAATATTTCAGACGTACTTCTTCTATAAAGATATGATAGAAAAATCGGAAAATTATGGCCACTCTAATAGTATTCTTTTGGGCAGAATTTTAGACAATTTAAGAAATTTTTTATTGATTAGATTGTACTCAGGTGAAATTTTTGAAGAAAAAAATATTGAGACAATACAGCAACAACAAGTGGATGACAACAAGGCAATGATGATATGTGTTTTTAGATTGCATATCTTACAAGGACTGACAACTGTGGTTGCAATGGTTGTCGTTTTTTTAATCTTAGCTCATCAATGGCGATTAGGACGAATTGATGCTGGTCAAGTGGCCTTTGTTTTGTTAACAGGCCTTGCCATGTCGAAAACTATTTTTTGGACCTCTGAGAGGCTCATTCAGTCCATTCGCGAAATTGGTATCTCTAAACAAGCATTAGGTGATATTTTTTGCGATTCCATTGATAACAACAAAAAAAAGAATCTTGCGGTGTTGCCGGATCTTAAAGAATTCAAAAATAGTTTGTCTCTTCGAGGGGTTTCGTATTACTACCCTGAAGTCAAAAAAGGTATTCATAATTTTTCCCTGGATATTAAAAAGGGAACAAAGCTGGGAATTATTGGTGCTTCAGGTAGCGGAAAATCAACACTTACTAGGTTGATCATGGGGTTAGATTCTGCGTGTGAAGGGAACATATTAATGGATGGTGTAGATTACGCTGATCTAGCTCAAACGCAAATAGCGCAGCGCATCTCAGTGGTATTTCAAGAACCATTACTATTTTGCGATACGATTGAAAATAATATTGCTTATGGCACAGATGAGATAGATTATAATAGGCTTTATGAAGCTGCCAGAATCGCGTTGATTTCTGATTTTATATCCGAGCTCCCCATGCAATACCAAACCTTTATTGGTGAGTCAGGAGAAAAACTTTCGGTTGGTCAAAAGCAACGAATTTCTATTGCGCGTGCTATCTACAAACGCGCAGATATTTTGATTCTAGATGAAGCTTCGTCCGCTTTAGATCCAGTGACAGAGTATCAATTATTCCAAAATTTAATCGAAGCTTATTCGGATTTAACTATTATTTCAATTGCCCATAGAATGTCAACCATGTTGTTTATGGACCAAGTCATCTATTTAGAACATGGTGTAATTAAATATATGGGGACACATCAATCCTTATTGCAAAATAGACCTGAGTATCAGAAATTTTGGCGTACTCACCAAGTACTTAAGGTTTCAAATAGTGAGACAGTTGATTGAAAATCATATGAAAACAAATATTATACAAAACATTCATGCTAATCCTGCTTCCAATAAAGCCATTATATGTTTGCCTTATGGGGGCGGTAGTTATTACGTTTTTCAGAATTGGAAAAATAGCTTTAAGAATCCTCCCAATATTTATGCAGTAGAATATCCGGGAAGAAACTCTAGACAGAATGACCCTTTTTTATTTACTTGCCGTGAAGTGGCTGAGGAAGCTTATTCAGAATTAGACACGATATTAAGTCGTTATGAAACAACATTATTTGGGCATAGTTTGGGTGGTGTTGTTGCTTATGAGATTGCAAAACTAATATCGCATAAACAGCCATCCTTGCTAGCTGGTTTGATTATTTCTGGTACTAACCCACCACATAAAAGGAGAAAGCTTACCCCAATTAGTGATCTTTCTGATGACGCTTTTATCGAAAAAATCAGAGAGTACGGTGGGATAAGTAACGTTATTTTACAAGATAAGGAATTTTTGACATTTATCACCCCGGTTTTAAGAGCCGACTTTAAGTTGGTCGAAACCTATTATGATGATAGTTACTATCAATCTTTGCAAGTAGATATACAAACATTAGCTGGCGCTGAGGACCATTCTGTGTCCCCTGATACTGTTGCTGCGTGGCGAGATTGTACAGCTGGAACCTCATGTCATACTACTTTTCCGGGAAATCATTTTTTTATCCATGAACATGAAAATAAAGTGATTAGTTTGATAGAAGAATTTTTACATCGTTCATAAAAGTGAGTGATTCTTGAGCGGTTAATAGGTGTTGGTGATGTGTGTATTAAAGTAATGGATTAAGTCAAACGGTTTATCTAGGAGAAGCGTTGACATGGACATAAAGTTGTTTGCTAATTTTGTTATGGACCCTATTGTTCCGTATATGCAGTTTTGGGAAAAACAGTTTTCAAATGCGTTTAGTATAAAGTATGCCGCATATGAGTCACTGTTCACAACGCTGATTGCATGGCAGCAACCGTATTTTGATGCACCAAAATACTCCATTTTTTTAATTAAGAGCGATTGTTGGGGCGAAGAAGCGACTCAAAGACTAGAGAATATCGAAACATTTTTAAATTTGCTCAACCAAGCAGCGCTTGTGGCGCCAATAGCAAAATTTCACATTGTGTTTTTATCAGGTGAAGATCTTCCAGATAAAACACAGTTAGATATGTCATTAAGAAAATTTGATTTTCAACAAAATGTGTTATTTCATCATATTGATGAATTATATAAGCAAGAAAAATTAAGTCTTTTTTATGATCACTGGAGTGATGGTCAAGGCCATGTGCCTTATTCAAAAGAAGGCTATGTAATTTTATCATATGCCTGTTGTCGTTTGATTTATCAATCAATTTTTTCCAAGATTAAAGTTATTTGTGTTGATTGTGATAATACACTTTGGGATGGGGTCTGTGCCGAAATTGGTGAAGATAATATCAAATTGTCGCCGCACCATATTTATTTGCAAAACTTTCTTTTGGAGCAAAAAAAACAGGGAAAAATAATATGTTTGGTTAGTAAAAACAATCAAGAAGATGTGTTGAGTGTGTTTTCCAAAAATATTTCTAACATGCTTTTGACTTTAGAAGACGTTGTTGCCTATAAAATCAATTGGTTACCCAAATCAGAAAACATGATTTTGTTATCACAGTCTCTTGATTTGTCTATAGACTCTTTTGCGTTTATAGATGACAGTCAGCATGAAATTGCGGAGGTGAATGCACACTGTCCACAAGTATTGACTTTTTTAGTGGACAGCTATCAACAGTTTTATTGGTTAGGAGAGGGCGCTTGGGCCTTCGATTTACTCACAGTTACGACAGAAGATGCCAATAGGACGCGCTATTATCAAACCAATCATGAACGCGCTCTTATGCGAGAATACACTACAAGTATGTCTGATTTTGTTAAAGCATTGCAAATTAATATTGATATATCGGCAGCGGAGCAGGCTGTTGTCTCACGTTTGAGCCAAATAACGCAACGTGTTACCCAATTTAACATTAATCCAGAGGAGATAAGCGAAGGGCAATTATTGGTATTGATGCAAAGTATAGAAACTCGAGTCTTTGCCATCCATGTTAAAGATAAATTTGGTGACTATGGTTGTGTTGGGCTATTGGTTGTATGTATCGAAGAAAATAGTGCTATTGTTAAACAACTAATGTTGAGTTGTCGGGTTCTCTCCAGAGGGGTTGAGTTTGAAATAGCAAAGTTTATTGCTGAATATGCGCGTTCAAAAAACTGCAACATTGTGTCTTTCTGTTATAAGAAAAGCAATCGCAATAGACCTGCCTATCTTTTTTTGCAAAAACTACAAATAGCAGTCCATCAAGATGAATTATCTTATAAATTTTTGGCCAATGATTTATGTGATATTGACGTTTCTAATATTTTGAACCAAACAGAAAAAGTAGATGCGCCAAATTTTTTGTCAGCGGATAAACCCAAAACACTATCGTTATTAGTTGAGAATAGACAAACCATTCATAACTTTTTGGCTGTGCATTGCACACATGAAAACCTGATTAGCCAAATTATTGATAGTGATTCGCTTGGAAGCCCTTCTAAAAATGCTACGAGCAAAATAGTTGAGCAAGACTTAAGTTCTTTGGTAAGTTTTTTTTCTAGTATTTTTGCTTCATACTTAAATCAAGCCAATATTGGTTTAGATGATAACTTTTTTGACCATCATGCTGGTAGCTCTTTAAATGCAGTACTCGCATTAGCGGAAATACGAAGAAAAACCAATTTTAAGATCACTTATCAGGGATTTTACAAAAATGCGACCCCAAAAAAATTGGCTGATTGGGTTGTTAATCAAAACCAGTGTAAAGAATTAAAGATTGCTGATTCGGCGATCAGGGTTGATGATGACGCACCATTTTCTGGGTTTAGTCTCAGTCCTGTCCAGCAAGCATATTTATTGGGTAGAAATGAGGTGTTTGATCTAGGAGGGGTTGCCGTTCACTCATATCGAGAATTTGATTTGGTTGAGTGTGATATCCAACGTTTAGAAAAAGCACTTAACCATTTGATAAGTCGGCATCCTGCTTTGCGAATGGTAATGGATATGGATAACGGTTTACAAAAAGTCATTCCCAACACTGTTTATTATAAGATTGCTGTCCATGATTACTCTCAGTGTAATTCGGAAGAGGCCAACTCCGGCTTAATGAAGGTGCGAAGTGAGTTAGAGACAGAGCTATTTGTCCTTGACCAATGGCCTCTATATAAAATTAACATTTCTAAAACCCGTGATTTTTATCGAATACATATGAGTTACGATTCTTTATTCCTTGATGGTTGGAGCATGCATGTTTTATTCCAGGAATTGGGTCAGTTTTACGATAACAATCATTTGGTGTTGCCTGAGATATCACTGACATTCAAAAGATGTATGGAAATTGAAGCGGCTTTATCGGAGGATGACTCTTATGAAGAGGATAAGAAATTTTGGTTGGCCAAAATGGGGGATTTTGGTAATAAGCCATCCCTACCCTTATCATCGTCCGTAAATCTGATAGGCATTCCTAAGTTTTTACGAGAGGAGCAGAAAATACTTTTTGGGGTATGGTCGAAAATTAAAAAGTATAGTCGCGTTATTAACGTATCTCCGGCAAGTATTTTAACTGGTTTGTTTTTGGACTTACTCTACACATGGAGTGCTACCTCCAAAGTCAATTTAAATTTAACTTTATTTAATCGCAAGATTAATCATCCAGATATTGCAAATGTACTTGGTGATTTTACTTCCATTATGTTGTTGGCTTTTGATTACGAGAGCATGTCAGACGCAACCTTTTCCCAGCGCGTCAAGCATATCCACCAGCAGATATTGGAAGGTCTTGATCACCAGACTTTTTCTGGAATTGAATTGATCCGAGAGCTAAATCGACATCAAAAAAATGTGAATGGTGTGGTTATGCCAATTGTTTTTACTTGTATGTTGGGCATGAAGTCAATGCAAACGAGTTTAGGCGATATATTTAAAGATGCAATTTATGCACGAAGTCAAACACCGCAAGTATGGTTAGATTACCAAGTATATGAAGTTGATGAAGAGC
>CAZVEH010000053.1:0-15802 GCA_964625775.1 uncultured Legionella sp.
GTACCACACGACAGGAGATCCCTCGCTGCGCTCGGGATGACGTGGGGAGTTACATCAAAAGAGCTTTTTGATCTGTAATCAGTCAAGTGACATCTTAGGCGTATTTAATATCAGTGAAATTGTCCATGGGTTTTTCCAAAACGCGTATTTAGGTTTTTATTCAGTTGCCAATAATGTGGGTAAAGGCTATATGAGCGCGGGATTAAAATTGGTATTACGTTATGTTTTTAAAGAAATGAAATTACACCGATTGGAAGCGAATATACAGCCTGAAAACGTGCAATCAATTCGACTGGTGAAAAACAATGGCTTTCGTTATGAAGGATTTTCTCCGCGGTATTTAAAAATAAACGATGAATGGCGTGGACATGAACATTGGGCCATTACAGCAGAGGATTATATCGCAGACAGTCCTGCTGTTTTGAAAAAAGACCATGTGAATCTTGTGCCCTACGATTTGGAATGGTCGCTGCTGGCACATACAGAGATTGATAAAATAAAGTCAGTTTTTCCTACCGATGCAATTGTTGATATTCAGCATGTAGGTAGTACAGCAATTGCTGGTCTATCTGCAACGCCGATATTGGATATTCAAATTGCAGTTCCTTCCTTAGAAAGCATGAAACTTATAGCGGTGCCCATTTTACAAAAACTCGGTTATGAATATTGGGCTAACAATCCAGATCCAAAACGAATGTTATTTGTTAAAGGCATGCCTCCTTATGGTGAAAAACGGACCCATCATGTCCATATATTTGAGCAAGATTCAGATCATTGGTGTAATAAATTGCTTTTTAGAGATTATCTGCGATTACATCCCGATGTAGCAAAAGAATATGAGCGGTTAAAGATTAAATTAGCTCGGGAACACTTATATGACCGCGAAAAATATACTGATGAAAAATTAGACTTCGTTAATAATGTATTACAACTTGCTAAAAGTTAATATGATAAATTGAGTGTAGTGTCATAGATATTGAGAGGTTGGCTTGAGTACAAAAATTAAAGGGATTAGCCATATAACGTTTATTTGCAAAAACATTGAAAAAACAGCGTATATGTTGAAACAGATTTTTGATGCGGAAGAAATATATTCTTTAGAAAAAAGAAGGAAAAGCTTAATGTCTCTGGGGCACTCGGTAGTCAATAAATATGAAAAATAACGATAACTGACAACAAGGGATTTTAATCAATCCCTTGATTTTACTGATTTTATTGGTGGGCCCACTAGGACTTGAACCTAGGACCAACGGATTATGAGTCCGCTGCTCTAACCAACTGAGCTATAGGCCCGAAGCTTGATATTGTAATAACTAATCTTGCTGAATACCACTACTTTTCGTCTCCTTCGAGGAAACTTCTTAATTTATCTGATCGAGAGGGATGACGAAGTTTGCGTAATGCCTTGGCTTCGATTTGACGAATCCGTTCACGCGTCACGTCAAATTGTTTGCCAACCTCTTCAAGGGTATGGTCGGTATTCATTTCAATCCCAAAACGCATGCGCAATACTTTAGCTTCGCGTGGCGTCAGCGTGGCTAAGATTTCCAGTGTGGCTTCGCGTAAACCCTCTGCAGTGGCCGACTCGATAGGAGACTCAATATTGTCGTCTTGAATGAAATCACCTAGACGAGACTCATCATCATCACCCACCGGTGTGTCCATGGAAATGGGTTCTTTAGCAATTTTTAAGACTTTGCGAATCTTATCTTCACTGAGTTCCATTTTTTCAGCCAGCTCTTCTGGTGTGGCTTCATGTCCAGTTTCTTGCAATATTTGCCTAGAAATGCGATTAAGTTTGTTGATGGTTTCGATCATATGCACTGGAATACGAATGGTGCGTGCTTGATCTGCGATGGAGCGCGTGATCGCTTGACGTATCCACCACGTGGCATAGGTTGAGAATTTATACCCGCGACGATATTCAAATTTATCAACCGCCTTCATCAAACCAATATTACCTTCTTGAATCAAATCTAGAAATTGTAAACCGCGATTGGTGTATTTCTTGGCAATAGAAATCACCAAACGTAGATTGGCTTCGACCATCTCCTTTTTGGCACGCCGTGCTTTGGCTTCGCCAATCGACATTTCACGGTTGATGTCTTTGATTTCACTGATGGTTAATCCATACTCGTGCTCAAAATGAGCCAATTTCTTCTGTAGTTGTTTGATCTCGGGTGCCAACTCTTGTAGGCGTGCGTCGTCTAGTTTTTTGCCATGCTGCTTGATTAGGTTGTCTAGCCAGTCCAAATCAGTTTCTTTGCCCGGGAAAGTATCAATAAATAGTTTGCGTGGTATTTTTGCTTTTTCTATACAAATGCGCATGATATTGCGCTCAAATTCACGCACATGATTTCTCAATTGGCGAAAGTGTCGTGTTAAGCGATCAACTTGTCGGGATGTCAATTTGAGCTTTAAAAAAGAATCTGACATTTCAGTCAATAATACTTCAGTCAGAGGGGATGTTCTGCCATGTTTTTGTAATGAATTGAGTGCTTTGGTAAAGTTCTCGCGTAATTCATCAAAATAAATTTTGGCTTGTTCTGGATTAGGACCATCATCAACATCGATCACGCCTTCGCCACTTTCGCCGTCAGTATCATCCACATCGAGCAACTCGAGTTCAGCATGCTCAGGGTTGGTTTCATCCAACATAGATCCAATGCTAGAAGGCGGTGCGCTTTCGTCATCAGAGAACCCACTGATGATTTCATTCAAACGCATTTCAGCATTTAAGACCAGATCGTAATCATCTAAAATTAATTTAATGGTTTCAGGGTAGTGCGCCAATGAATGAAGAACTTGATATATGCCTTCTTCGATTCGTTTTGCAATACGAATTTCGCCTTCGCGAGTCAATAACTCCACAGTACCCATTTCACGCATATAAGCGCGTACGGGATCGGTGACTCGGCCTGTTTCTTTGTCCACAGAAGCAATGATTGTGGCGGCTTCGTCCATGTCTTCTGGGGCTTCTTCAGTGCTACCGAACAAGGCAGTCAATTCTTCCTCACCAGGCGGCTGTTCGAAGACTTTGATGTTCATGTTTTCTAAAATAGAAATGATGACATCAAAATTTTCTGAGGCGACCAAATTAGGAAGCAAATCATTAATCTGCGCATGAGTTAGATAATTTTGCTCTTTACCTAATCGAATAACGTTGGTGATTTGTGATTGTTGTTGATCTTGTTCGTTTATGCTACTCATATCAATACATATGCCTTTACTAAAGAAATCGACCTCAGAAACTATCGATGGAAGATAATCGATAACGAGCTTTAAAGCCTTAATTATAGACTGGCTAAAAAAAACATGCCAGCATATTGTTATATTTATTTCAAAACGGTCAGATGATATTAATTTTGGTTTAAGATTTATCTTTGGATAGGCGTTTAGACAAGGAGATGTGTGTGTTAGTTCAAACATCTAAGCATGGCCCCTTACTCATTGTTTTGGATAAGGGTGATAAATTGGTAGAAGTGCTGACCCAAGTGGTGACTGAGCATCGTATTCCTGGGGGTTGTCTTTCTGGAGTTGGGGCCTTAAGAGATGTGGAATTGGGTTATTATGTTTTGGATCGCAAGACGTATTTGCGCAAAATTTTTTCTGATCAAGCGTATGAGCTGCTGACGTTGACGGGTAATGTTTCATTAAAACAGGATTTACCCTATGTTCATGTGCATGCCGTTTTGGGAAAAGATGATTTTTCGACATTTGGCGGGCATTTGTTTGAAGCTACAGTTGCCGTTACAGCGGAAATCACGCTCATTCCGTTTGATAAAATGCCGGTCCGCAAACCCAATTTGTCCATAGGTTTGGATTTGATTTGTGGATCAACGGGCGCTTAGTCGCTTGACGCGCTGGGCTTATGCCGATCGCGCAGCAGTTGCTGTAAACGATAGCGCTCTTCTTCACTTAATTGTTGTTGTTTGGATTTTTCAATCAGCTGATTGACGATGAGGGCCTGGTTTTTTTTATGGATAAAGGTGATGATATCAGCAAATTCAGTCGATTGCGCATGTTCGGGCACTTGATGCTCCCACGATGCCAATTGGGTGATGCGGTCAAACCATGTTGACTCCCGAAAATGTTCTATCAGAGTGGCGGTGTTCAGCTGGGGGTGTACAGCCAGATGTTTCATCAGAGTTTCCAATAAAGCATATTCCTCGTCTGAGCTGGTTGATAATTCTATGCTGGAGATTTCGGGTCGAAACAGATTCGGGTTCTGAATTAACAACGCCAACGCAATGTGCAGGGGTGTGCGTTGCATAACAGCGGCAGTGGGGCGCTGGGTGGAGGGGGATTCCAGTGCGATATTTTCGCTCAGCAATTGTTCTATTTTTTGAGTGTCTATACGGGTCAAACGAGCTAACTCTCCGATTAAGAGTGCTTTATAAGGTTCATCGACTATTTTTAATAGGTAGGGTTTTGCTGCATGAATCAGTCGGCTTTTTCCCGCTATGTCGCTAATATCGATATCTTTTAAAAGTGTATCAAAAAATAGACGATTTAAGGGTAATGCCGTTTTTAAATAGGCTTCAAATGCTGCTTTACCTTGAGTGCGAATGAAGCTGTCTGGATCTTGACCCTCAGGTAGAAAAACAAAATGCGCCTGCAAACCTGACTCTAAATAAGCCAAACTATTTTCTAAAGCTCTCCAAGCAGCCTGCCGACCGGCTTGGTCACCATCAAAACAAAATCGCAAATCTTGCGTATATTTGCTGAGGAGTTGGATATGATAAGCGCTGGTAGCTGTTCCCAATGTGGCTACGGCATAGTCAACGCCATGTTGTGCTAAGGCAATCACATCCAAATAACCTTCTACAATCACTATCGATGGCCATGTGTTTTGCTGCTGAAGGATTTGATAAAGACCGTACAATTCCCGTCCCTTTTGAAACAAAATCGTTTCAGGCGAGTTTAAATATTTGGGTTGTTGATCTTGTTCAATGGCACGCCCCCCAAATCCTGTGATTCGCCCGTGGCGATCATGAATGGGGAACATAATACGATGACGATAGCGATCATAAGTTTGTTGATTTTCTTTTTGAATCAGCATGCCTGTTGCAAGTAATTCTGCTTGGTGTTTGGGTAAAAATTGATCCAATGTATGCCAGCCTTGTGGTGCGTAACCTATCTGATAACGTTTGGCAATGTCGCCATTAACGCCACGCTGTTTTAAGTAGGCGACTGCTGTTGTGCCAGTGTTTTTCAAGGTTTGTTGGTAGAATTCAGCAATTTTTTGTAAAACAGTATATAGCGGTAGGGCTTGTTTCAAATGGTCCGGCATTTGTTCACGAGGAATTTGCATGCCCATTTTGGTAGCCAGGGTTTCAATGGCCTGTGGAAATGGTTGGTGCAAATAATTCATAATAAAGCTAATGGCATTGCCGCTGGCGCCGCACCCAAAGCAATGGTAGAACTGCTTGCTAGGAATGACATTGAAAGAAGGCGTTTTTTCTTGATGGAAAGGGCAGCAGGCGAGATGATTCAGACCACGTTTTTTTAAGGGCACATAAGCATCAATCAGTTCAACCAAATCAATGCGAGTCAAAAGTTCATCGATAAAATGACGTGGAATAAGACCATGCATGGGGTAGGTCGCTCCAAATTATTTTTTGGTCACCCCCACAAAGGTGAGGGTTCTCCCAAGTAGCAGATTGTTTTAGGCGAATCGTTCTTTGATAAGTGCGCTAATTTTGCTCATGTCAGCACGACCTTGCATCAAGGGCTTGAGATGCGCCATGACTTTGCCCATATCCGATAATTTTTCAGCCTGGGTCACACGGAATGCTTCTTCGACCATAGCCGAAATTTCAGTGTCGGTGAGCGGTGTGGGTAAATAGCATTGAATCAAATCTAATTCGTATTGCTCTTGGGCTACCAAATCATCTCGACCAGCAGATTGAAATTGCTGGAGAGATTCCTTACGCTGCTTGACCATTTTATCTAAAATGACAAGGACACGAGCATCATCTACGTCGATGCGTTCATCCACTTCGATTTGTTTGATGGCAGCAGTGATTAAACGTAATGCGCCCAGTTTTTTCTTATCTTGGGCTCGCATCGTGTCTTTTAAATCAGAAGTAATCTGTTCTTTGATGGTCATTCACTACGTCTTCTACGGCGATCTGTGCGACCGGTGATAATGTCACGAGATGTTTTTTTAAGATGACGTTTCACAGCAGCTGCTTGCTTACGTTTACGTTCAGCAGTAGGCTTTTCATAAAATTCTCGGCGACGCAATTCAGTCAAAAGACCAGCTTTTTCACAGGAGCGTTTGAATCGACGCAGTGCATATTCAGGATTTTCGCCTTCTTTCACGCGAACGGTAGGCATTGTTTATTCCTCATTTGTTACATACTATGATATGGTGCATAGTATAAATTAAAAAATGATCACAGCTGACCATAATAGGTTGGTAATTTTAGTGTCATATGTCTCAATCGTCAAGTCTCATGTGATAATTATATTATTGGGAGTCAACCCATGGTTGATCTGAACAAGCAAGGAAAGCGAGCCGAGATCGAGGAGATACGGCATTATTATTCAGCTATTTTGAATTGTATGCCGTATTTGGTGTATTGGATTGATGCACATTGCATGCTGCAGGGATGTAACGCACCATTGACCCAATTGCTCGATTTGAAAAACGTCCATGATTTCTCAGGATATCCTTACGAAAAATTGGCCAAAGCTACGCAATGGTCAGAAAAAACCATTGAAGCCTTTCGTTTGGATGATATGAAAGTCATTTTTTCTGGAGAGGCGATTCGTGATAAAGCCTTACCGCCTATTCTCCATAAAGATGGCACTGTCCAACATTTTAGTTGTAACCGTGAGCCTTTGTTGGATCACTCTGGGCGGGTGATAGGTGCTGTTGTGATTTTGATGGAAGTCAAAGAAAAAGTTTCTTTACCGATAGAGACACACCAAACGATCGAACCTATCCAGCAAGATGCTGCGTTTTCGACAACAGCACCCCGCGTATTGATTGTCGAAGACAATTTGGTAGCCAAACAAGTTGAAGAGTCGTTATTGGTTGCGTTACATTGTGCTGTGGATTGTGCTGATTCGGGCCAACAGGCATTGGCATTGTTTCAACCAGGTAAATATGATTTGGTGATTATGGATATTGGGTTAGAAGATACGTCTGGATATGTGTTGTCAAAGCAATTTCGTCAATTTGAAAAAGATACCCAATTCCATGTGCCCATCATTGCGCTGACTTCGTTTCAAGCGGACTTGGTGAAATATGATTGTGATTATTATTTTATGGATGGTGTCATCAGTAAGCCATTAACTGCAGAGCAGGCTGAGCAAATTGTCCAACATTATATTTATCATAAAAATACGACAGTGAATGGCCTAAAATATGCTTAGGCCAGCTGTTTGCAGGACGACATATTGATTCTTCCTACAATCAGCATCACCTGCTACTGAAGCGTCTCTAGAAATCTAAACCATGTTCATTACGAGGATGTAGAGCTAATTGGATCTTTCAAAGACGTAAAAAAACGATGCTGCGTAAGTCAGGTAATATTTTCCTATTGATTTGATCCCTAGAGTTTGATTAGACTGCTGCTTAGCAAGAATGGAACTTGCTTTTTGTCTAACCCTCAGCCTCAGCGCCATCTATCATGGTGGAGTTGGGATAGGAGTACTATCACATGGATGTCTTGAAGCCAACCCTGGCGTTGTGTTTAAAAGCACTTATCGCCTTTTTTATCTCTCCCGTCACGTTATATGCTGCAGAGCGACTGTCTTTGGCGCATTTGTCTTTTGCAGATTTGCAGCGCATGATTCCTATTTCTTTATCCGAACAGAGTCCCCAACAGATCATAGCTCCCTCACAGGATTTGTTACGCATCCATCACCACACGGATGATCACCAGATGGCGCATATTCGTATGCAACAAAGATATGCTGGGTTTCCAGTGTTGGGTGGATACGCTATTTTCCATCATCCACGGGCCCTTCAATCCTCTGCGGTGATATCGATGAATGGCGTATTATATCAAAAGCTGCAACAGGATTTGGGGGTGCGACCCGCTTGGTTTATACCACGAGCAGACAATATATTACGTCATTACGCGCGGCAATATCCTAGAGCACAAATTTCAGAGCAACACATCACGCCGTTGATTTACATGGATGAACATCACCACGCACATTGGGCTTACCAGGTGTCCGTTTTTTTGCAACCAGAACAAGGAGATCCTAGTCGGCCTACGATGATCATCGCTGCAAAAACCAATCAAATACTGATGCAATGGGATGATTTAGCAACCGCGCGACAAAGAGTGCATGGGTTGGGATTTGGAGGAAACGCACGGATGGGCAAGCACCAATTTGGAAAAGACTTACCTTTTCTGGACATGATTCGTGATGATCATTCAGGACAATGTTTTTTAGAGAACGATCATGTTTTGGTTGTGGATATGGGGCATCACACCCAACGCCAAACTATGCCGATGAGTTTTGATTGTGAAGAAGAGAGTTCCTCCAAAAAATATTGGACGGGTTCTGCTGCAGATGGCTACGATGAGGTCAATGGTAGTTATTCTGTGTCCAATGATGCGATGTATGCCGGTGAGTTGGTAAAACGTATGTATCGCACGCAATATGGTGTGGATGTATTGCGGGCAGGATATCGACCGATGCAGCTGGTTTTACGTGTTCATTATAGCACTCACTATGCCAACGCATTTTGGGATGGTCGACAAATGACCTTTGGTGATGGGGATGGCACGGTTTATCCCTTGGTGTCCTTGGGGATTGCTGCGCACGAGATCAGTCACGGATTTACTCAGCAACATTCTGGTTTGCTGTATCACGGGCAAGCGGGGGGGATGAATGAATCGTTTTCAGATATGGCTGCTCAAGCAGCAGAATACTTTGTATATGGCAAAGCCAGTTGGCAAATTGGTGGGGATATTATGAAAGGCAAAGGAGCTTTGCGTTTTTTACAACACCCAAGTTTAGATGGCGTGTCTATTGAGCGTGCAGATCGCTATCGTCGTGACATGGACGTGCATCATAGCAGTGGCGTCTATAATCATCTGTTTTATATTTTATCCAATCGTCCCGGATGGCACCCCGGAAAAGCCTTCCAAGTGATGATCAAAGCCAATATGGACTACTGGACGCCTACGTCCACTTTCGAAGAGGGGGCGTGTGGTATTCTGGCTGCGAGCCGCGATTTGGGGTTCGGTGAAGCAGATATTCAATATGCATTGGATGAAGTGATGATTGAATATGAGGATTGTTATCCTGCCTAATCCAGCATAAAACCAGGTTCACTTTCTGCGCGCAGTAATACTCTGTGTCAGATATGGATTGATTATCATTCTATTACAATCGAGAGCGAGGGATCGTGTGGTTGATGGAGGAGATCCTTCGCTTCGTTCAGGATGACAGGATATTTTGTTTAGGATTGACGGGTCATTTTTCTGGAGATGACCCGTCATTTCCGGTAGGGCAAGATTAGGCGATTTCAGCTGCGGTTGTTGCTGGCTCGTATTCACCCATGCATGCCAAGCTATTCAATCGAGCTCGTTCAAGCAGGACAGATTGCGCTTTACTGACATTTTCTGGCTTGCCTTGCCAGGCTTGTATGCATTCTTCTTGCAATGCGCGACCGTAAGAAAAGCTTAGGTTCCAGGGCTGATACCCGCAACTGTTGATGGCATTTAAATTTTCTGTGGCTTGATCAGGTGTTTGGCCCCCAGATAAAAAGTTGATGCTCGGTACGGCTGGCAATACCGTGTTTTCGAAAACATTTAAGGTATAGTCAGCAATTTCATCAGGAGAAGAAAAGGGTTTTGCGTCTTTGCCGCAAGTCACCATGCTGGGCTTGAGAATGATGTATTCTAATGCGACTTGATGCAAAAACAGGGCATTAAATACTTCATGCAATACCAATTCACACACTTCTGCGCAGTGATCAATTGAATGATCGCCGTCAATCAGCACTTCAGGTTCTACAATTGGGACAATCCCAATGCTTTGGCAAATTGCTGCATAACGCGCTAAAGTTTCAGCACCTGCTTTGATGGCGGTCATGCTAGGCGTGCTGTCAGAGATAGCGTATACATTCCGCCACTTTGCAAATTTGGCGCCTTGGGCTTTGAATGCCACCAAACGTTCAGCCAAATCATCCAAGCCTAATGTAATGTGTTCTTTTTGGGTATTGGCTAAGATGGATAATCCTTTATCGACTTTGATCCCTGGCATGATGCCTTTGGCCAGAAGAAGCTCGGGTACAGACTGGCCTTGTTCGTTTTGATTGGAGAACGTTTCTTCAAATAAAATCACACCACTGATGTATTCTTCTAAACCTGGGGTATTTGCGAGCAAGAGCCGATAATCACGACGATGCTCAGCGGTATTTTCAAGCTGAATGGCGGCAAAGCGTTTGCCAATCGTGCCATTGCTTTCATCGGCAGCTAAGATACCTTTGCCAGATTGCACCAGTTGGTCGATGGTGTTTGATAATTCGTCATAATACATGGCTTTATCCTTTATTTAGTCGATGAAATATATTTTTCCCGAACGATTTGTTGAGTTGAAAATCCTTGCTCTTTGAGTATTTCAAATGCATCATCGATCATAGCAGGGTTTCCGCATAAATAAACATAATCTTGGTCCGCTTTCAAATCAAGCTCAGAAAATCCGTGTTGCACATAGCCATGACGGATGTGAGATTGTTGCGGATCGCCTGATTCTCTGCTTAAAAAGGCACGAAAGGAAACGCGTGGCGATTGTGCGGCCCAGGCTAAAAAATCTTGTTCGTATAACAGATCCTGATGGGTTTGAACCCCTTCAAAAATGACCACAGACAGCGCTGGATCAAGATCTAAGCGTTTCTGTAACTCAGGAATCATAGAGCGATAAGGCGTGACCCCTGTGCTGGTGGCGACCAAAATGTAGCGGCGGGGATTATGCTCTTTGAGGATCAAACGGCCAAAAGGCCCTGTTATTTGAAGGGAATCACCCGATTTGAGGTTGAATAAATATTCTGTACCTGGGCCAGACTCCACATATGTAGCGGCAAACTCCAGATGATTGTCTTTTTGCGGCGCATTAGCAATACTGTAACTACGCCGAATCATTTTACCTTGATGCTCAAAATGTATCGTAATAAATTGACCCGGTAAATAATCAAAGATAGTCTCACTGGTAGGCGAGATGGCAAAATGCTTGGCTTTGGGAGAAAGCATGCGAGTGCTCTCTAATTGAAATTGAAACATCTCAGTTGGCATGATATATGATTAGTAAAGTAAGAAGACCCTAATATAAGGAAAAAATAATACTTTGCAAGAGTTAATTCATGATTGATCTGATAGCGATGATTGGAAATCTAAGCAAATCTCTGCCATCGGTGCAAACGATGCTAGGAGGGTTGTCTTATCTATTGGGTATTATATTTGTGATGGTGGCATTGGCGCGATTTAGAGAAAATATCGGCAAAGGCGCTCAAGGCGGTGGTAAAGAGTCACAAATCATTGTTCCTTTTTCCTATTTAATCATTGGTGCGATTTTGTTTTTTTTACCAACAACTCTAGATACTTTTTCTAGTACCTTGTTTGGGAGCGGAACCAGTGTGCTTCAATATTCGGGTTATCAACCCTATGATATCTATAATTCCATGACCATAGTGATTGAAACTGCCGGACTGATTTGGTTCATCCGTGGGTGTGTGTTATTGGCACATTCCAGTCATCCGGAACAAGGACAAGAGGGTTCGAAAGGATTTGGTCATAAGGGTTTACTGTTTATTATTGCGGGACTATTCGCGATTAATTTTCACTCTACGGTGAATATGATGAACAATGTGATGAATTATCTACTGGATTTGACGGTGACCACTTCTTCTTAAGTCTTACAGGACTTACGCAAAACCTCGATCTCTTCGTTAAGTTTTGTTTTTAATGCGGTCATTTAGCTCACCTAAACTCCCTCATTAAAAACAAAACTTGCCTCGACCTCGAGATTTTGCGTAAGTCCTGTTTTAATATCAATCTTCGTCTTTTTCCCCGCATATTTTCAAGTGATTGGCTTTGGCAAAATCCAAAATAGATTGATAAACTTGTGGACTAGACTCTTTCAGTTTAGGATCGAGTAACACACATTTATAGCCTTCATTGTTGATACCCGGTTGTAATAATGGCGAATAGTGAATGCGGCTATTTTTAAAACTCGCGAGCGCGCCGCTCATGCGCTCTGCCCAATCGCTGGGGCGAAACTCTTTACCTTGGGTGGTGACACCCTCGATAACAATGGTTTTGTTTTTGCGATCGGTCATGTGAGTTGCGGCATGTGAATAGAAATAGATGGCCAATGATAGCATTATTTCATGCATCATCCCACAACTATGACGATTCCCTGAACCTCAAGAATTATGGTGAATCAATACAAAAGAACAAGGTACCTGATTATGCATCATCCTGATGATTTGATTACTTTATTTAATCATTGTTTTTTAGATAGTCATCAAACTATTTTGGCATATGGTCAAGATGAACCCTTATATCAACCGAAATCAGCAGGGCATCCCTACCATACGATTTTTTTTGCGCACGGATTCTTCAGCTCGGCCTTGCACGAGTGCGCACATTGGTTATTGGCAGGTCAAGCTCGGCGAGATTTAGTGGATTACGGCTATTGGTATGTCCCTGATGGTCGTAACGCAGAGCAACAGGCTTTGTTTCAGCAGGTGGAGGTTAAGCCACAAGCCTTGGAATGGATATTGTCCAAAGCGGCTGGGTATCGATTTCAGTTGAGTTTTGATAATCTCAATGGTCCTATTGAGGCGTATGAACACTTCAAAACAGCTGTCACGCAACAAGTGGCTTGCTATGAGCGTGAAGGCTTGCCGGCACGAGCTCATCGATTTCAGCAGGCATTATTAGGTTATTATCAGCGGCTCAAAATGGCCTAACCAGCGGGTGGCGATGGCATGCGCAGTCGACGGATCTTGGCTCATAAGTTGATGCGCTGCGGGTGTTAGCCAGGGTAATAAGGCCTGATCTCGCTGCAAATCAGCGATTTTAAACATGCGATAACCTGTTTGACGTGTGCCTAATATTTCCCCAGAACCTCGTAACGCCAAATCTTTTTCTGCAAGTAAAAACCCATCGGTAGTTTCACGCATGAGGTGGAGACGCTCACGGCTCATGGGCGATAAAGGCGGTTGATATAACAACACACAATGAGATTGAGTGGCACCACGGCCAACACGCCCGCGCAATTGATGTAATTGTGACAGGCCGAGGCGTTCAGCATTTTCAATGATCATCAAACTGGCATTGGGTACGTCAACCCCTACCTCAATGACGGTTGTGGCAACCAGTAGATCCATGCTTCCTTGCTTAAACTCAGCCATGATACGTTCTTTTTCAGCGCCTTTTAGTCGCCCATGAATCAGGCCAATTTTAAGGTTTGGCAAAAGGATTTGTAATTGCTGTGCGGTGTCAGTAGCCGCTTGGCATTGCAGCGTTTCAGACTCTTCTATCAAGGTACAGACCCAATATGCTTGTTGCCCGCGCGCAAGATGTGTTCTCAATCGCTCGATCAGTGTGTCTCTTTTATTTTGATTGAGCACTACAGTGGTGATTGGCGTACGCCCGGGGGGGAGCTCGTCGATGATGGAGATATCCAAATGGGCCAACTGTGTCATGGCCAAAGTTCTTGGAATTGGGGTGGCGGTCATCAATAATTGATGGGGGCAAAGCTGATGGTGCTGACCTTTTTGTTGCAATTGCATGCGTTGCGCAACACCAAAGCGATGTTGTTCGTCGATGATGATGAGTCCAAGGCGTGAAAAGGTCACTTCTTCTTGAAATAAGGCATGAGTCCCCACAATCAGTTGGCACTCATGTTGTGCTAGGGCCTTTAGCGCTTCTCGTCGTTGTTGAATTTTCATCTTTGCAGACAAACGGTGCACCACGATACCCAAAGGTTCACACCAGCGTTTCAGGGTTTGGGCGTGTTGTTCGCTGAGAATATCGGTGGGTGCCATCAGGGCGACTTGGTACCCATTGGCAATGACCTGAAAAGCAGCCAATGCTGCAATGACAGTTTTTCCTGAGCCCACATCTCCTTGGACAAGACGTAGCATGGGTTTGTCTTGTGCTAAATCATGGCGTATGTCTGCATGGACTCGGATTTGAGCTGCTGTCAGCTGAAAAGGTAGGTGCTGTAAAAACTGAGTAACCAAGCTGGTTTCCGATGGCATAGGGGCGGCGATCAAATTGGCTCGCTCACGACGCGCAAATATCATGCTCAGTCGTTGAGCCATGAGCTCATCAAAGGCCAAACGTTTCAAAGCAGGGTGTTGACCTGTTTCTAAAAGATGAATGGGGCTATCCGGTGGCGGATGATGTAAACTGGGAAGGGCCGAAGATAGCGGATGAAATTGATACGTCTGCAATTGTTCCGCGCTTAGCCATTCTAATTGCGACAGATGTTCTTGGTGTAATTCTATGGCAATTTTTACCAATTGCCGCAAACGATTTTGACTCAGCCCTTGGGTGGTGGAATAAATGGGGGTGAGTGTTTCTTCTACAGGGCAGGGCAGGTCTCCTTCGAAGATGTGATACTCAGGGTGGATCATGTCTAAATGTGTCTCAAAAAAACGCGCTTCTCCAAAAACCCGAATTTGTGCGCCGATAACCATGGCTTGCGCTTGTTTTTGGTTGAAATGAAAAAAACGTATCCGCAGCATGCCCGTTTTATCTTCGATAAAACACTGTAAAATACGGCGGCGGCCGAATTTGATTTCTGTTTTACAAATATGCCCCACAATGACGGCCCAGTCTTCATGTCGGACATCCCGAATTGGGGTAATATGCGTACGATCTTGGTAGCGATAGGGAAGATGGAACAGCAAGTCTTGTAGGGTATGAATGCCACATTGAGCTAATTTGCCTGCTAGTGTTGGCCCGACGCCAGGTAAGGTGGTGCAAGGTTGAGTGAGTACCATGGCACATCGACACGAGAGCTAAAGGGTCTCCATCTTATCAAGAAGCACTCTTCTCGGACAAGCCCTTGTGGATACAAATATAAAATCATATTGAAAAAAAAGAGCATTATGTGGTGTTTTATGGTACACTATTTTTCTTTATGCAAAATGAGATAACGATTTATGCAAACCAAAGCAGATGAGGAAAAAGACATGATTCGAATTAAGCTTAGTCTTCTTCTTGGCTTAAAAGAGTGGTTGTCTCAACTAGAGGACCCTAAAATTGCTTTATCTCGGGATTCAGCCAGCTTGTCTGAGGGTTATATCACATTTATCCAAGCGTTGAATCAGCATGCATTGTCCTCAGACGACTTATTTGAGTACTCGGATAAAAAATTATTTGCTATGCCAAAACAGTATTATGAACTATTGATAAGTATCTACGATAATTTGAGTATTACTTTTAGAGACGGAAACTATTTGAGCAAAGCCTTATATGTATTGAGTCAGTCTGTTAAAACGGGTAGTTATTTGCGTCCTCAGATTTTTCAAGATTTGCAAATTTTAATTCAAGTACAAATTGAAAGCTATCAAGCAAAAGTCAGCTCTACCCCTAAAGCCGCTTTTTTTACGAATCATAAAAAGCCAGCTACTCTTGAAGTTGGGGTAGCACAGTGTTTGATGTCTTAGTGAAACTTGGGTAAAACCCCGATTTTTTTGGGTGTTTTGTTTTAATTCGGTCATTTGAGTTCCGCTAAATGACCTTATTTATAACAAAACTTGTAACTCCCCACGTCATCCCGAGCGCAGCGAGGGATCTCCTGTCGTGTGGCA
>CAZVEH010000054.1:0-14920 GCA_964625775.1 uncultured Legionella sp.
ACCACACGACAGGAGATCCCTCGCTGCGCTCGGGATGACGTGGGGAGTTACCATTGATTTCATAATAGACCAATATATGCACATTATGCTTGGCCGTAAATCCTGGAATCACGTTACTTTTTTGTTCCCAGGTTCGCTTAATTAAATCAGACGTTGAACCAGTATAGAGATTGCCATTACGGCCACCTGCCATAATATAAGCATAAAACGATGTCATCTCTCTTCCTTGTTAGAGTATTGGACTCAATGCGATAATATCACTTTAATTTTACTGGTTACATGGGGAGCCAAATGTACGAGCGATGCCATCGCAAGCATAGATGCATAGTTTCGCTTCAACTTCATATGACGCGTTTGCTCTTATTTATCAATTGAATGAGTAATTAAATTGCTTCTGTTTTAATTTGACCATCTCCTGGATGCCGCGGACATGCCGCGGCACGTAGGCGTCGGGGATGAATTGTAAACACGCCCTAATGCACAGGATGTCGCTTCAGCAAGGTACTTGAGCGTCGTAAGTCCGTTAGACTCTTAGTCCATGGCGTATTTTAGGGTGGCAAACACTTCATTCGTGCTTAAAGAACCACTCCAGGCAGGAACCGCAACACCATCAGTTGTACCGATATTATTTGAGTTATCAACGATATAATTGTTGGATTGGAATGTACCGGCATTCAGATAGCGATAACTGACGCCAACGGCCAATTTTTGACTGGTTTTCACGTCGAATCCTGCGCTAAACTGGTAAGCAAACGTTCTCGTGGTATTCGCAGCGGGCATCATACTGAATGCTCTTGCACTAGGAGCCGTCTGAACTGAGTGCAAATTATCAACCGTGTTAAACGCTCCTCCAATGCCTGCGCCTATAAATGGATCGATCATAAATCCTGAGCCCTGATAGAACGCATGCTCTGAAATCCCACTACCATTGACAAACAAGGTACCCATCACCGTGGTGTTGCTCAGATCAAAGTAGCGATAACGTGGGCCCCATGTTGTAGAGGTTGGTGTGGATTGGTATTTGCTATATTCAAATGAATTGCGATGATCTGCTCCTACTTCAAATCGCAATAGCGGGTTGATCACATACCCAATACCTGCGCCCAGCACTTCAGATTGACCTACATTGCCATTGTAGCCTTCGGGTGTTGGATCCCAGAATGTGGGCGATGCAGAAATGGAAGCTTTTGTAGAATAAGAACTACCTGCACTTAATGCGATGTAAATATCACCAGGCGTTGACCATCTGTCGCCGATGGAGGCGGTGGCTAACATGCCGTCTGCAGAGCAGGGGGCTTGGTGCAGCAAGGCTATGGCGCAGGTGATACCGGTCATTAGTTTTTTATTGATCATCATGAACCCTTGAGTAATTATGGAAAAGTTAAGTTTTACAAGATAAACGTATCTCATGACTTGATTTTGCATTGAGCACGGACGCAGGCACTTTTATCTTAAACAAATGCTGACCTAGATGCCGTTATCTTGCAGGTTTAACTGGAATCAATCACCAATTTAAATGAATATAGGGGGTATGTCCAATATTATTGCGGGCTAACCGTATCTTAAATAAATCCCTAATAAGGGTTGGCGGCGGAGGTTTGTTGTAAAAGTGATTATTTTGACAATGTGTCAATAGGGTAGTAAAATAGCTTCAGATAAGCACAATACCTACTGTTTCTCCACTACAACTAAACCTCCGAGTATATTTCTATATGCAATTAAATCCGATCTCTATTCGCTTGTTAACCTGTTTTCTTTCTGAGGTGCACCGTGTGGGGTTGGATTAAGAAGGCAGTGGTGGTTACAGCTGTCGTAGCGGTTATAGCCGCAGTGGTGGCGAGTACTGGTTTGGTAGTAGCGCTTGGTGCAACCACAACGACCGTAGGATTATTAGCGCTAGGCGCATCGTGTGCGGCTATGGGATTGGTTACGGGTGCTGTCGTAGGTGCTGCACTTGAAGGTGGTCGTGCAATATACAATGGTAAAAGTGTTATGACTGCTGTGTGTAACGGAGCAATGGAAGGTGCATTGATTGGTGCGTACACAGGAGTTGCTTGTGGATTCGGAGCGTGCGCAGCAGTAAGTGGGGGCGTGGGTGGGGTCGTTACTCTAGCAGGGCTGACGTTGAGTGGCGGGGCGAGCGCCGCAGCTGTCGGGGTTGCTGCAGCAACTGCGGCTTCAGGTATTCTAGTGGGAGGTATTGCGGCGGCAGTTCATGAATACGCTTCGAGTCAAACGTCAAGTCAGAATCAGAATAATACAAATCAAAAGCAAGATACAGCTATTGAGTCTGAGCATAATAGCGTAACTGGCCAGCATGCAAATGAAAGTGACATGTTAGGTATGGATCAGAACGAATCCTCGGCTTCGACGACCACAAGAGAGTTATTAGAGCAACTTCAACAACCAACTGATCAAGCATTAATGGAACAACTTGAGCCATTAACTGAGTTAAAAGATGTAGGTCAACAGATTGAACTAGAAAAGCAAAAACACGCAGAATTAAAGAGGGAAATTCAAGATATAAAACAGCAATGCTCGAATTTAGCTGCGAAGAACCTGACGGCGCAACAATTTCAATCTAAGAACAGTTTTGTTGATAGAAGCATTTTTATCGCTGCATCTATGTTCGGAAAAAACACCAAATCATCGTTCAATATGAGTGAAAACCCCGAGGTGGTTCGTAGTAAATTTGTGTCTACTCATCACAATTTTTAATATTTGGTGGAATTTAGGTTAAAGCATCGGAGACATGACTCATCATATGGAAACAAATCAAACTGGCTCTTCGCATGAGGACAGCAATGCTGAGATTTTGAGAGAAAAAGAAGTACTTAGAAAACATCTTGAAACCACTTATGACTTAAAAAGACAACGGGATTTGGAACATCAGAAGTTGCTGCGACTGGAAAACTTGAGCAAATTGGATGTTGAAATCACAGATGCTAAAAATAAATACGACGTGATGGAAAGATTCTATCAAAATGAATTTGGTAGGCTTGAATCCTATATTGCTCAAAAAATTAGTGACCTAAAGGGGTTGAGCGACTTTGGTGAGTTTAAAGAATTTTTAAAAAAAGTTTTAGTCTCTTCGGGTGAAATCACTGAAGACGCTCCTCATGCGAATGAAAGAGATTTTGAGAAAAAACAAGAAGAGATTAGAAGAAAGTTTGCAGAGCAGGCAATGATCATAGAAACGGATTATAAAATTCATTTCGATCTGTTTAACCACATTATTGAGTCTCTAGAAAAATTACATCAAGAAAGATTTGATGTACAACTCGGTCATGTCTCGACCGCACTAGAATTAAACAAGGAAGTTTTGCGCATGCGCATTAAGCATGAGGCAAGTGACTCACATCTACATACTTTGAGAAAGAAACCATCTGTAAAATCTATCGAAGAGATCAAAAATAACACAAAAGAAGATCAAACCCTGGCTTCACAAGTGTATAGGGATGAACATAATGAACACTATCGTTTTATTAAGGAAAAGCATGAGGAAAAATATCAGGAAATAATCACAAAGTTCATCACTCTATACTGCAACTATGATAAAAGTGATATCCGGAAATATGGAGAGGATCCTGACAGAGTTTATAACGAAACAACTGCTATTGCAGTTATCATCAGAGCAAATCAAATTGCTACAGGTAACTTATTAAGAGAAATCCAGATTTTAGCGATATTAGAGTTTTTGGTGGATACGAAAAAGTTTTGCCAAATTGATACAGGGGAAGGCAAAACAACCATCACATCTGCTTTAGCGGTTTTGAGAGTATTGCAGGGAGGTTTTGTTGATATTATTACAAGCAATGAGGTCTTAGCTCAAGAGGCAATCAATGAGCGTGGAGATTTTTATGCGCTATTGGGCATCAGTGTTTCTCATAACAATCTAGATTTGGATCAACCTTATGCAGAGGGTTTAAAAGAGTGTTATAACCACGATGTGGTATACGGTACTATCGGCGCCTTTTCTTTTGATTATTTACATCATCATGCAGAGGCCCAAGGCACGAAAGTACTTGCTCTAAGTTATGGCGTTCCTGTGATAAGAGGTTGTGATACCGTCATCATTGATGAAGCTGATAATGTTATCTTAGATAATTATGCGCTCATGACCAACCAAGCGAAATCTATAGCTGGGGTCGATCAACTGAAATTTGTTTATATCGATATATGGCAAAAGCTCGTCAGCATCGAGGCTAGGTTGTCTATAGATCCCTTGACTGTTACAGATGAGGCAAAAGTTGCGCTAAAAAAAGAGTTAGATCAGAGCGAAATAAAAGAAAAAATCAAACAGAACAATAGTCTTCCTATTTTCCTTAAAGATTATATCAATAAAAGATTAGATGTGCTTATTGATAATGCGATAAAAGCTAAATACGACTTGCATATCAATGAAGACTACATCATTGGCAAAGTAAATAGTGAAGATAATATTCTGCCTTTAGAGAAAGATATTGGTGTCAGATTACAAAACTTTATTTGGACAGATTTGCATGGTTTTATTCAAATTAAACATAATTTGCATGTTAACTCATGTGGGTCACTGACCTCAGTTTTTATACCTAATTGCGTATATTTAAAATTGTATACAAATATCTTTGGTCTCTCCGGTACGTTAGGTTCTGAGAAGGAACGGCAATTTATTCGCGATGTATATGGCGCAAATTCGACTATTATTCCACCGTTTAAAAGCAGCCTCAGAGATAAAAGTATCAAGCCGATTATGGCAAAAGATGAGAATAAATGGTTGGATTTTATTGAGTCCATCGCTGATACGTATCGACATCAGCGGGCGGTTCTTTTTGTTTGTGACACACCTAAGTCACTGCGAATAATTGAAAAAAAATTATTAGCGATTGGTTATACAGAGATTGTAATCTATGAAAATGAAAGTGACGCTCATAAAATAGAGCGCGTAAATCAATTGGGTGGTGTTCAATTAGGTCAAATTATCATTTCAACCAACATTGGTGGTCGAGGTACTGATATCAAGTTAAGCGCTGAAGTTGAACGAAATGGCGGACTGCATCAGGTCACCACTTATCTACCGAGGAGCGAGAGAACCGAAAATCAAGCCGCGGGAAGAGCAGCAAGATCAGGCCAACCGGGCAGTGTGCAAATCATATTTCAATGTTCGGAGCTTAGGAATTTAAAAAAATTTGTGCTTGGGTTTCAAGATCAAACAATGATTGTCAACCAGCTTGGTGAAGATGATGTGTTACGCGCTTTTCGTCTACGAAATGAAGTTGAGAAAATGAGGTTGCAAAGTGCGCAGTTACATTTGGCGAATATTGAAGAATCTTATAAGCAGTTTCAACAATTTGAAGCTTATTATTATGTTTTGAAACAATCTAAAGAAGTTGGCTATTTTATATTAGAAGATCTGAAGTTGAAGTTTGGATTGTATTATGACAGTGGTTCTTTTGAAGAGCTAGATTGTCTTTTTCAAGACTTAGCGTCAAATATTGAAGATGACTTTGCTGCTTATCAATTTATTAATCCTTATTTCGCTGTTAGGCACGCACAGACTTTGGTTTGTGCAGGAGAGAACAACAAAGCTAAGCGAGCTCTATCATTGCCTCGCGTACGAGTTGACGAGAATCAATTTGTAGTGATTCCAACCACCAAGGATGTGAATTCTTTTTATCGTGCAGTAGCAGACCAATTAAAAATAAAAAAACAAACTAAGCATGATGGCGAATATTATACTCATCAAGAACTTAGGGTTAAAACAAACCATTATGTTGAGGCGAATAAAGAGATGCTTAGCGGCACTGTTCTTTCAGCGCACACTATCGTTGAGACCTGTTTAGAATTAAATATCGCCCTAAGACTGTATGACGAGGATGGGAAGCTTATCCCTCCAGCTGCTGAAAAGGCTAGGGAAAGAGAGATAGTCATAAATCTGCAGTCTACAGGGAGTTATTATAATTCTTTAGTCACATTATCCGAGTCAGAAAAACTGGATTTTTATCGAGCACTGGATGCGCTTCCCGCCTATCATCTGACTTTGTTTGAAGTAGAGATCTCTAATAGTGCAACTTTAATGAGTAAAATAGCAGGCGGCATCACATCAATTCCCTTTTTTTCTGAAAATACTAGGGATTTGGCCCATGCTCATTTAAGTAAAGCTGCGGATGTTTTGCAACGACGTCTAGAAGACATCAAACAGTTCGTTGCTTCACAAGAGTTCCAGCAGATTGCTTTAGAACAGAGTGATGAGGAGCATAATCTAGGCCATAATATGATGCAAAAGCATCTGGAATCAGAACAAGCCTTATTCATTGCGGTAGCTATTCATGTCAAAGAGTTATTAGCCTATTTTGAGAATAACCCTGGTAAAACCATAGCCATAAAAAAAAGTTATCGTTTCGAGCAAATCATAGAAAATGGTCTGGAAGTTGGATTGCCTATTTATGACATATTTCCAGCGGAAATAGCACTTGCTGATTCAGTTGGTTTGGGTGTTTATTATGAGTTAAAAGCTCTAAACGATTTGAGCTGTACTAATAGTGAGGCAAACGAAGCTAGAACAAAAATAGTGCTTGGCGCTTCTATGTTGTTAAGTGCGTATATACACAAAACTCGTCTCATTTCCCCGGGAGTAGCCGTTGCTGCTGGTAAGCTAATAAGAGTAGGGGCGAAAAAATTGTTAAGTTTGATATTAGACGATCCAGATATTTATGACGAAGTGGATGATGTGAAAGATTACATCATTGATATTGCGCTGTCATATGGTGGTCCTCGGGTGGTTGTTCCCAAAATATTAGAAACAGTTATTATTCAGAACGGTCAAAATTTCTTTTGTAATTATTTGTTCAAGATGTTCGAGAATGAATTGCGTGCTCAGACTAAAACCGTGTTTTTTTCTCCGATTAAAAATTTTGTCGAAGCTCCATTGAAGTTTATCAATGATCAAAGAGAGCTTTTATTAGGAAAAGTTAGCGACTCAATTCTAAGTCCCATTCGCCAGTTAATTCAGCAATTAAAGAATCATATCGGTTCTCATTTTCTCCTGCATCTTGACTCTTTAACTGCCCGCTTTGCTCCGACTTCTTCTTCAGACCTTTTAGAGCGCATTAAGACGCTAGATGATCTATTTAAATCTATCGTAAACGATATCGTATTTCTAAAAAATACAGTCTTGAATACCTGGAGTGATTGCATAGATGTTTTTAGTGGATTTAAAGATCTTAGAACGTTAGCAGCCGAGTTCATTACTGCTTATAAAGGGTTTAAAAGCGGCGGGATTGTATCTATAGTGTCTCTTTTAAATCTTATTAAAAATTTTATCGAACAGAATTTATTGAGCTCAATCCAAGTTTTGATGTCTACAAGCATGAAATTACTAAAGTCTTTAAATGAAGATATTTTAAAGCTTGTTCGTCGTATCATTGACCAATCGCAGTGTTTTCAAGATAAGATTTTCGCATTGATCCAAGAAATCACTCATAACCCCAGAGTTTTTTTTATCTCTTTGATGAATAGTATTAAAGGATTTGTCAAAGAAGAAATTCTTGCACAAGGCTACGCAATTTTTGAGAAGATGATGAATGGATTTATGGCAAAAATTGAAGAAACCATAAAGCTTGTCCTTCACAATAACCCAATCGATAAATGGCTCAAAAAACAGGGTATAGACTTTTCTAATTTGAATTCTACCATTAACAACCTATCCTCGCATGCGTTTGATATGATAATAAAATTTATAAAATCAATGTTATATCAGCCGAAATTATACAGTCATACCGCAAGTGCAAGCCGTGCTGATGCTAGTTTAGAAATAGCACGCAAAGAGTCTAAAGTAAATCAATGCGTTCCTTTTTCTATCAGTAGGTTGTTTGGCATTGGTGAAGAGGATTTACTTCGAATAACTAGGTCCTATTTTTCTGACATTATTATTCGAGATCAAGGGTTAAAAAAATGGCAAACAAAACTTATTCTTGAGAATGCAGGACTGAAAATCTCTGAACATCAGACGAGTAGGGCAGATAGTTATGAGACTATAGCCCATGACCTACTCGTTCAAACGGGTTCCATAGGCGGCGTAGGTTTGTTTGTGCAGAAGACGAATGGGCATGCATTTTATATTGAAAAAACCGCAGGATCTGCAAAATTTATTGATAGTGAGCATGCTAGAGGGGTAGATAATGTCTCCATGTATGATAAAGGGTCATTGTTAATCCCCATAAATTTTACAGAGAGAAAAAGGGACGATCTTCGCAGAGCAATTCAAGCGGGTGATATAAAGGTTTCATTTAGTTTATTACTAATTTTACATCGAGTATGGGATCAATTGTTTCCGAGTCAAGAATTTGGGAATAATGGTAAAAATATCATACAACCTGGTCGTAATTACCCATCTGGTTCAATTCCAGTTCATCAAGGGGGTGAACAACATAAAAAAGCGCTAGAAGCTTTAATCATAAAACTAGATGAAGTCATGGATAGCGCCATAAGCTACCGTCACCTCACTCCGCGACGTCAACGTAAAACGCAAGAGCACAATAAAGGTAACACTGTTACTGCTGATCGCAAGAAATCAGGCCAGGAATATAGAGGCGAAAAGGGCCAACATGAATGCATGATGGGGGCATTAGAAGTTAAGTATAAAAATAAAACAATCAAACTATTAGCTATAAGTGGTGATACGGAATTGAAGGTACGAGAAGACGGTACAGTATTTAATCCTGGTGTTTTAAATGGTTTTAAATATGTTAGTTGTTCGAAACCCACAGGACAAATACGAAATCTAATTACGGGCGAAGAAACTGGAGAGAAGTGGACTAATAGCTGCGCGGCTCAAAAATTGTTTGCTTATGTTGCAACATTAGCGCGGGATTCTGAAATACAAAGCATTGCATTGTCTGAGATGTATTACTCATATGGTCCGCCATTATCACGCAACTACTCTCGTAACGAGCTGGTCGAGTCTTGCATACAATGTGCTCCGGTTTTACCATTCCTTACCGCAAGAGGCTCAGGATCAAAAAGTAAGCAAACCGTAAAAGGTCTGATTTTTCAGGATGATAATCCGCTTGGATCACACCTTGCGTTCTACGATGAATACACCATGGAAAAAATAGGCAGCATATTACGCTTTAGAATTGCTGCTGCAGTCAGCGCTTGTAGACTAAATAGTTTGTTAATCTTATGCCATCATTACGGATTCTCTGAGGATTATCATAATATTCGAGCCTTATTTGGGGAGTTGAAGGTACGATTGTCTCGAGATCCTATGGGGAGAGAAAGCCCCTCAGTTGTGTTGGCGCCATTATGTTTATATGGTAAACATGCAGTTGGGATTATGCTTGTGAATCAGGATACTGGGGGTACCTATAAACTATTTTATATCGATCCTGAGAACACCCCGATTCCAAGTGCTTTATCTGCATTGTTTCGAGATTACGGTTTTAATGCGGAGCAACTTCCCACGGAACGACAGCGCTATACAAATTGCGGTCCGGAAGTCATCGAAAATTTTCTATTATATCTTACTGGGAAACGTTTATCGCAAGAAGATGCTATTGTTTATCATGCTAAGTTGATTGAGAAAAAAACCGAAGATCACTCTGGAAAATTAGGGTTAAAGTATAAAAACTCGACCTTCAGTGTGAAGGGATCATATGGAGGTTTTTTTTCTCAACAAGGAAACGCGGCGAACGATCTTACTATGGCAAAAGAGGAGCAAGAAAGTGTTTATCGTCTGCCTTATGACCAAATCATGCCAAGTCCATAAAAATTTGGAGCAAGTTTGTATGTTTAAAAAATAAGGAGGACAAACTATTTGATAGCATTTGGATGTCCCAAGGCGGAAGCTCTAACGATGAAATTGTGGTGCTATGCAGAATGTGCTACTCTTAAGCTAAACGGCAAGGGACGCGCCTATTATGCAAGACAACCAGATTTTCTTTCAATTGGCAGTGAGTTTTTTATCTAAAATTGCGCTGCGCCTTGAACGTTTGTTTTTAGCCATTGAGCAAGCATGCAACTCAAAAAGCCCTATTATCCATCATTACGCACTAAAGAATTTCATAGAAATCATCAAGTTGGTGGAAAAGCCTGAGCTAAAAAGTCGTTTTGTCAAAGAATTGATGCGCATTGAACATGCAGTCAATAAATCACATACTCAAATTTCGGATGCGCGTTACGCTCGCCTTTTTGTCCAGGTCCAAGTTCTGAGTCATATCGCGGGGCGTTTTGGCGAGACCATTCATCAAGATCCTTTTCTACAGTCCATTCGTTTGGCGCAAACAGCGCATCCCAGCGATTGTGAGTTGCATGCCCCGCAATTATTATTTTGGTTAGAAAGCCCTACCGTACAGCGTCAAGAAAATTTGGTGCATTGGTTAGAGCAACTGCAGGTACTCTGGGATACCGTGACCATCTATTTGGCATTATTGCGGGATACGGCTGAATTTGAACAAATCGAGTTGGTCAATGGCTTTTATCAGCGTTCTTTACCCGCGCGCTCAACCTACCAACTGATTTTGATCCGAATGAGCCGAGAGGCCAATATTGTGCCGAAGATTCAAATTGGTCATCACGGTTTGAGTATTCGTTTATGTGATGCGTATTCCATGCAAGAAGTACGACAACCCAGTTTATCTGCGATTGATTTGGCGGTTTGTCAATTATGAGGTAAACCCTAGTTATGGCTATCAAAAAATCAGAAGGCGCGATCATTAAAGGGTTATCCAAACGCATCGTTGAGGCGCAGCGTAAGATTCGCATTCTTGATCAAGTGAAATGGGATGACACTATCAGTGAAGCTTTTTTTCGCCACAAAACCAAACGTATGCCAAAAGTGGATGAGAATTATTATCATCAACGGCCCCTACCTTTTTTAGCTGCCGATAAAGTTGAAGAGTTTCGAGGTATTTTGCGGGACGCCCACAATCAAATGGGTGAATATTCGCCCATCACCCGCCTGATCAAGCGACAGTGTGATGAATATATTCGTGCGATTCGCATGCTGGATTCTCGAGGTACACCCGTATTTGTAGAATTATCGAAAGAATTATACGGCAGTCCAGATGATGTGTTTTATGTAGGCGGGCCCCGTCTCTCAGAAATGGGTAGCTTTTTGTTTGATTTATTGACCACACTCGATGTGCAATTGGTCTCAGATCAGGATATTCCTCGACACAGTCCGCAACAAGCCAAAAAACTACTTCAAAAGCGTTTGGATGCGTTTTTTGTGGATGATCAAGTCAAAGTCATGGTGAACGATGGCATGATAGCAGATGCAGCCGCTGGCGCGGATAAAATCAAACTCAGCAATAAAGCCAAATTTACTGATCGTGAGTTGAAGTATTTAGAAGTACACGAAGGGTGGGTGCATGTTGGAACCACCATCAATGGTGGGCTACAACCTTATTGCTTTTTTCTGTCAAAAGGAGCGCCTTCCTGTTCTGTGATTCAAGAAGGTCTGGCGGTGATGACAGAAGTGGTGTCGTTTTCCTCTTACCCAGCCAGGATGAGAAAAATCACCAATCGGGTGATTGCTATTGAAAAAGTCACGCAGGGCGCGGATTTTATGGATATTTTTCACTATTTTTTAGAATGTGGTTTAAGTGAAGACGATGCTTATAAACAAAGTGTGCGAGTGTTTCGAGGCAGTGTTCCCACGGGCGGTCCATTTACCAAAGATTTGGCATACGCCAAAGGCTTTGTGTTGATATACAATTTTCTTTGCTATGCCATCAGCGAACGGCGCATTGATGTGGTACCCATTTTGTTTTCGGGTAAATTAACCTTGGATGATGTGCCCCTATTATTAGAACTCAAAGCCGAGGGCTTACTCGCGGAACCTAGATATCTGCCTGAGCAATTTCGCGACTTATCTTCACTCAGTGTTTGGCTGGGGTTTTCATTATATTTAGATCAATTTGATTTTGCTGAAATTCAACGCAATTTTAGGTTTTTATTGGCCTAAAGTGGGTTTTTATACCATTCCTATTGTATGATAGTTGCATTTTATACCCTGATAAGTTGCTATGTTCGAATCTAACGAGTTTTTTTTGCCTAGCAAGCAACTGTATACATTATCGTCAGAAACGGAGTATGACTCTGCTAAAAACGCTTATTTAGCCAGTATGGATAATCATCGTTATCAGCAAAAATCCACAGAGGATAAATGGACTTTTGTAGTCTGTGAGATGGCAGCCTTGTTACAGGGTAATGACATATTTAAGGAAGGATCCACGAAGCCTCCAGTTCATTACATAACAGATTTTAAAGAAAAGCGCAAAAAAAGTAAGATAGGCATTACCGTTGCACAGTGTACTGGCTATTTTGAAGATTTTTTATTTTTACTGAAAACAAGTGACCCACGTTTTTCTACATCACTCCGCGCAAAAGCAGCATTGATGCAGTCAATGACAACAGCTATGGATAAGTGTGAAACAGGTATTCATACGACGTTCTATGCTATTTTGCAAGAGCATTAAAAAAGTACTGATTGGATTAAATCTGAACTATCCAAGGCTCGCTGCGAAAGCATTCATTTGCTGCAAAAAAATTATAGTAAAAAAAATGAGTCATTGTACAATTTCAGTGATGTTCATATCTATAATGCCCTGGTTGATCTGGCCAATAAAGAAGGATTGGGCATTAAAAAAAAAGACGATATCAGAGACTGGATGTTGGCTTATTTATCTGATCCCGAAGAAATAAGTACATATTTTGCTGCGAATTATAGGGCAATCTTTGACAAATACGAATCTGAAGTAGAGCAAACTTTAACACTGCATGTGATCAGTGAGATATCTTCCATATTAATGGCAACAAGTGCAGACGAATCTTCAGTGATTTCTTCTGAAAATTGCCAGCGAATGGATCAGTTGCTATCGACTCATTTTTCTGTTGATATTTTACCCGAGGCCTATTTACGTTGTTTTTTTGAAGAACATGAATCGGGTGACTGCATAAAGCTGGTGCCACAAAGTCAATATAAACCGTTTATCCAGAAGTGGATAAAACAAACCTTAATCCGGGAAGGTTACTATTATTCTGTAGACATGCTTGCTGAAAACTCAACTTTGTTATCCAATGTCAGATTGCGTGGGGATATTGCATTTGAAGATTTGATATTGGTGTACCGTGATCTTCAACAAAAGCCTCAGTTGTCTCATAAAGCTGCTTATCTCACTGTGTTTCAAGCCTATCCAGAGTTGGTGCTGCATTCTATTGAGCAGCATATTGGTTGGTTGTCGTATGTGCCACAATCTCTGATTAAAATCAAACAGCAGGCTGTAACGATAGTATCAAGGCTCTTAGATCAAGCCATTACAGCGCAACATGATGACAACATCAGAAACCTTAGCGAGGCGTTGATGTCTTTTGTTGGACCAGACGAAGACTATGTGCGGAAATTATCTCCTGAGGCCTTAGACCACCGCATAGTGGCAAGTTGTATGATTCGCAGTAATGGTCTTTTTTGGTCAAATTTGAGCCAAGAGTTGAAGCGAGATGGTGCTTTATTAGACCAGGCCACAGCACAAAATCAATGGGTCGTTTACTTATCTTCTCCACAAATGCGCGAATCTAAATATCAAGAGTTGGTACATCAAGTGCCTATTTCTTCTAGAAAAAGCTTTGTTTCTCCTTCTGATGAGCTGAGAAAGCGAGAAACTCCCAAAGCACAAATCAATAGATTGATGCGTCTTGAGGCTCGGCGGCAGTTAGCCACGCTTCCCTTGTTGTCTATTGAGCAGTTTTTAACGTTCATATCGATTTTATCGCCAGTCGCATTAGTAGATATCCTTCATTATCGTAAGGCACACAAACTTGCACCGTTACCCTTTTGTGAAAATAGTTCTGTGGTTCGATATTTAAAAAAGTTTGATCTGGAAGTACGAGGAAGAGATACCGCTTACTGGAATCAAAGTGCTCTTGCCATTCGAGCACAAGCTCAAGACTATATTGAAACAGCAGGGCGGAGCTCTGGTGATCCACGCACGTATTTGGTTAAAAATGCACATTGGTTTACGAGTTTTCTACAATACCAGGCTCACCACAGCGGAGAAGGGCAGTGTCAGGCTAAGATAAAGCGCTTACTGCAAGCTTTAAAATATACTGCGATAGCTGCTGTTGTTTTTATCGCGTCTGCTGGGTTAGGTCTTTGGTTGCTGCCGTGGGTCCGCGCTTTTTGGCTACAGTATTATATGGCTATGATTTTAGTCTCTGCAATTTTTGGATTAAGTTGTAAATTGAAAAATAGCGTGTTGATTGTTCTAACGGGTGCGTTGTTATCAGTGTGCCTTGTTTTACCGATTGTGACTTTTATCGTGGCAGTGTTGAGTCTGATCGTTGAGATGAGTAATATAGTGAGAATAGGGTATGTCGCGCAGCAGGGGCTTGAAAAGTACTTTGAGCGTATGCCGCTTGTGGGACTTAGTACTGAGTCGTGGTCTATGCGATGTGAGCATGTTTTGAGTCGTTTGAGCCAGCTAGATGATATTTCTGCGCAACAAAAACTGGTTGTTTTAAAGAACATACACACATTAATGATCAATGAACCTATTGACCCTAGTCATCCTGCACTGATACGTAAACGTTACGACATCGTTTACCAAGGAAAAAATCATCATATTTCTTTTGCTGAGGTAGCGGCGTTGTCGCGCACTGAAACACAGCATTTTTGCATAGACCCATCACCTAAAGCTTGGTATTCATTATTTGCTTGCAAAACATCTTCGGCAAAAATGCTGTCTGATATTGAACAGCCACAACAAGCTCCTGCATTGGCATGACAGATTTTTTTGTCATGGTAACTCCCCACGTCATCCCGAGCGCATCGAGGGATCTCCTGTCGTGTGGTACTTGTAAAATAAAAATAATGAAAAAACACTCGAAAAAAGATGTGGTTATGATCAAATAGCTGCATGAAAGACTATGAACAAATCAT